>DATHXE010000256.1:0-7182 GCA_035459845.1 Tepidisphaeraceae bacterium
ACGGCGGGCTCGATGATCCTGGCCGACAAGGAGGTGCGCGGCGCGGGCCCCGACCGGGGGGTGGTGTTTCAGGCGCCGTCGCTGCTGCCGTGGATGACGGCGCTGGACAACGTGATGCTGGGCGTGGACCAGGTGTTCCCGTCGGCGTCCGGGGCCGACCGCCGGCACGTCGCCGAGCACTACCTGGAGCTGGTCGGCCTGGGCAGCGCGATGCACAAGATGCCGGCCGAGCTCTCGCAGGGCATGAGGCAGCGGGTGGGCATCGCGCGGGCGTTCGCGCTGTCGCCCAAGATGCTGCTGCTGGACGAGCCGTTCGGGATGCTCGACTCGCTCACGCGGATGGAGCTCCAGGAGATCCTGCTGGACGTGTGGCGCGAGCGGAAGATCACGGCGTTGATGGTCACGCACGACGTGGACGAGGCGCTGTTCCTGTCGGACCGCGTCGTCATGATGACGAGCGGCCCCGAGGCGCACGTGGGCGACATCCTGCACGTCCCGTTCGCGCGGCCTCGAGACCGGCAGGGGGTGCTGAACCACCCCGAGTACTACAACCTGCGCGAGCACCTGATCGACTTCCTGGAACACCACGACACGCGGAAGAGGGCGGCGGCGAGGCCCGTCACTCCGGATTCGGCGCCGTTCAATACGGGCGTCGTCGTGCTCGCGTAAATGATCACGTCCAACCCCACCGCGATACCCACCGATGACATCCCGCCAGCAACTCGCAGAGAAGATCAAGCTCGCCAAGGTCAAGCAGAAGGTCACGTGGCCGCAGCTCGCCGAAGCGGTCGGTAAGTCGCCGGCGTGGACGACGGCGGCGCTGCTCGGGCAGATGAGCATGTCGGCCGAGGAGGCCGGCGCGGTCGGGCGGATGCTCGACCTGACGGAGGACGACGTCGCGCTGTTGCAGACGGTGCCGTACCGCGGGTCGCTCCCGCCCGGCCCGCCGACGGACCCGCTGGTGTACCGGTTTTACGAGCTGGTCCAGGTGTACGGGACGACGTTCAAGGCGCTGATCGAAGAGGAGTTCGGCGACGGGATCATGTCGGCGATCGACTTCTCGATGGACCTGCAGCGCGTCGCCGACCCGAAGGGCGACCGGGTGCAGATCACGCTGAACGGAAAGTTCCTGCCGTACAAGAAATATTGAAGTCGAAGATCGAATCGGATCGATGGGACGCGAAGGCGCGACGGATGGATCGTGCCCTCGCGGCCGCATGCCGGCCCACTTACGTTTTGAACTAAGAGCAACGCGCTACCCGGGAATGGAGACTTAGAAGAATGGCTTTGTCACGTTGTCGTTCGATCGCATTGGCCACGTTTGCGCTGTTGGGCGGTTCCGCGCTCGCCGGCGGGAACGCCGCGCCGGCCCTGAAGGTCACGCCGAACCCGCCCGTCCCGCCCCCGGCTTATACGCCGGTGCGGTGGAGCGAGGACTACCTGTACCTGTCGAAGGCCCCGAAGGCGGACCCGTTCGACGGGATCAAGTACATGCCGCTCGGGTCGGACCCCGACTGGTACGTGTCGTTCGGCGCCCAGGCCCGGCTCCGGTACGAGTACTTCAACAACTTCAACTTCGCCCCGCCGACGGTGGCGCAGGACGAGGACGGGTACTACCTGACGCGTCTGTTCGCGCACGCCGACCTGCACCTGGGCAAGAGCGCGCGGGTGTTCGTGCAGGGGAAGAGCTCGATGATCGACGACCGGGTCGGCGGGCCGCGCCCGGTCGACGCCGACGAGGCCGACATCCAGCAGCTGTTCTTCGACTACAAGTTCGACCTGGGCGGGAAGAACGCGGCGACGGTTCGGCTGGGCCGGCAGGACCTGATCTACGGGTCCCAGCGGATGATCTCGCCGCTGGACTGGACGAACACGCGGCGGACGTTCGAAGGCGCCAAGATCGCCACGACGTTCGACGGCGGGTCGGCCGGCCAGCACGCGCTGGACCTGTTCTGGGTGCGCCCGGTGAACGTCGAGAAGGAAGAGCTGAACGACGGCGACGGCGAGACGTCGTTCGCCGGGGCGTACGACACGATCACGCTGCCGGGCGTGATGCCGGGCGCGGGGACGAAGCTCGAGCTGTACGCGCTGGCGCTCAACCGGACGAACGCGCGGTTCGCCGCCAACGCCGCCGCGACCGCGGCCGCCCGGGACGAGGACCGGTACACGCTCGGGTTCCGCCTGTCCGGGGCCCCCAAGCCGTTCGACTACGACGTCGAGGGGGCGTACCAGTTCGGGAAGTTCGGCGACCAGACGATCTGCGCCTGGTCGATCGCCGCCGAGATCGGGTACACGATCGCCGGTAACTCGATGGCCCCGCGGTTTTACCTCGGGTTCGACGCGGCCAGCGGCGACGACAGCGGCGGTAACTTCGGCACGTTCAACCAGCTGTTCCCGCTCGGGCACGCGTACTTCGGGTACATCGACGTGATCGGCCGGCAGAACATCATCGATTTGCACCCGGGCGTCGAACTGACGCTGATCCAGAATGCGCAGTTCGCGAAGAAGCTCTCGTTCCGGGCCGACTACCACATGTTCTGGCGGCAGAACGAGGACGACGCGGTGTATAACGTGGGCGCGGGCGCGGGTAGCTCGCCGGCCAGCGCCGGCGTGCTGCGCGGGGCATCCGGGTCGAGCGAGATGTACGTCGGGTCGGAAATCGACCTCCTGCTGACGTGGCAGGTCGACCGGCACCTGCAGATCATCGGCGGGTACTCCCACTTTTTTGCCGGCGACTTCATCGAGAGCACCGGGGCGTCGAAGGACATCGACTTCGCGTACATGGCGGTGCAGTTCACGTTCTAGTCGGAGCCGCAAAGACGCAAAGGGCGCAAAGCAGAGCTGAGAGCCCGCGGAGCCATCTCCGCGGGTTTTCTGTTGCGCGGGTGAGGGTAACGGGAAGGGGCCGCGGTGGTAGAATCATTTGCATGTCTCTCTCGCGCGTGTCTGGAATCCTGGTGGCGGTGCTGGCGGGCGCGGCCGCGCGCGCCGAAGGGCCGCGGGATGCGGCGGGGGTGCTGGAGGCGCATTGCGTCGCGTGTCACAACCCGGCGAAGGCCAAGGGCGGGTTCGACCTGTCGACGCGCGAGACGCTTATCAAGGGCGGGGAGTCCGGGCGGGCGATCGTCGCGGGGAACCCGGACACGAGTCTGCTGATCAAGTCGGTGCGGCACCAGACGGATTCGCCGATGCCGCACAAGGCGGACAAGCTGGCGGACGGGCAGATCGCGGTGCTGATGGAGTGGGTGAAAGCCGGCGCGCCCTACGAGCGGACGCTGAAGGCGACGGAGGCGAAGCCGGCGGGGTTTGCGATCAGTGACGCAGACCGGGCTCACTGGGCGTTTCGGCCGGTGAAGGCCGTCACGGTGCCGCCGGCGCTGGCGGCGTTTGCGAAGGCGACGGAGATCGACCGGTTCATCTTGGAGGCGCAGAGGCCTCACGGGCTGTCGATCGCGCCACCGGCGGACCGGCGGACGCTGATCCGGCGGGTGTCGCTGGACCTGATCGGCCTGCCGCCGACGCCGGCGGAGGTGGAGGCGTTCGTCGCCGATACGTCGCCCGCGGCGTACGAGAAGTTGATCGACCGACTCCTGTCGAGCCCGCATTACGGCGAGCGGTGGGGACGGCATTGGCTGGACCTGGCGCGGTTCGCCGAGACCGACGGGTTCGAGCACGACGCGGTGCGGCCGCACGCGTGGCGGTACCGGGATTACGTGATCCGGGCGTTCAATGCGGACAAGCCGTACGATGAGTTCGTGAAGGAGCAGATCGCCGGGGACGAACTCTGGCCCGATTCGCCGGACGCGCGAGTGGCGACCGGGTTCGCGCTGCTCGGGCCGGACATGGTCGACAGCTCCGACCAGGTGCAGCGGCGGCTGAACACGCTGAACGACGCGGTGGACACGGCGGGGCTCGCGCTGCTGGGGTTGACGATCGGGTGCGCGCGGTGCCACGACCACAAGTTCGAGCCGCTGGCGCAGAAGGACTACTACCGGTTGCAGGCGTTCTTCGCGCCGGCGAAGTTCGTGCGCGACCAGCCGATCCCGTCGGCGGCGGACCGGGCGGCGTACGACGCGGCGATGGCGGTGTACAACGCGCACCCGCTCGTGAAGGAACTGGCGGCGATCGAGGAACCGGCGCGCGAGGCGGTGCGGCGTAAGAAGCTCGCCAAGTTGCCGGCCGAGGCGCAGGCGGCGCACGCGGTGCCGGAGGAGCAGCGGAACGCCGAGCAGGCGAACCTCGTGCTCGAGACCGAAGAGATGGTGAAGGTCGCGGACAAGGAGATTGCGCCGGCGCTCGCCGAGCCGCAGAAGTCGCGGCGGACGGAACTGCTGGCGGAGGTGAAGAAACTCGCCCGGCCGGCGGAGTTGCCCAAGGCGATGGCGCTGGTGGCGGGCAAGCCGACCAAGACGTTCGTGCTGACCCGCGGCGAGCACACGCAGCCGGGGGAGGAGGTCCGGCCGGGCTTCCCGACGGTCGTGTCGACCGGGCAGTCGAAGGAGCGGCGCGCGGAACTGGCGGCGTGGGTGGCGAGCCCGGAGAACCCGCTGACGGCGCGCGTGATGGTCAACCGGATCTGGCGGCACCATTTCGGCAGGGGGCTGGTGGCGACGCCGAGCGATTTCGGCGTGCGCTCCAGGCCCACGCATCCGGAGTTGCTCGATTGGCTCGCCAATGCGTTTGTGAAGGACGGGTGGAGCGTCAAGCGGATGCACAAGCGGATGCTGATGTCGCTGGCGTACCAGCAGACGTCGCGGCCCGAGGGTGCGCAGCTCGCGCGGAAGGTCGATCCCGAGAACAAGCTCTATTGGCGGATGAACCGGCTGCGGCTCGAGGGCGAGGTGATCCGCGACAGTCTGCTGGCGGTCGGCGGTCGGCTCAATCTGGCGACCGTCGGCGGGCCGAGCATCTTCCCGCCGCTGCCGGATGGCGTGGGCAAGGGGGCCAAGCAGGGGTGGAAGACCAGCCCCGACCCGGCCGACCAGCGGCGGCGGAGCGTGTACATATTCGCCCAGCGGAATTTGCGGTTCCCGTTCCTCGAAGTGTTCGACGCACCCGACAGCAACCTGAGTTGCCCGGCGCGCGAGAAGAGCACGACGGCGCCGCAGTCGCTGGCGCTGCTGAACGCCGACGAGGTGATGGCGGCGGCCAAGGCGACGGCGGCGCGACTGGAGGCGGAGGCGAAGTCCGTCGAGGAACGCGTGGCGCTGGCGTACAGGCTCGCGCTGGGTCGGCCGCCTACGGATGAGGAGATGGCGATCGCGCGGGAGTTTTTGAAGGGTGCGCCGCTGAGCGAGTTTTGCCGGGCGTTGTTTAACGTGAACGAGTTCGTGTACGCGGAGTGACCACGCCGACTCCTGTGGAGTCGGATTCCCGCGGGACGCGGGACCGGGTCGGGTCGTTGGCGCCCGTGGGCGTTGAAGGCGTGGGTTGTCGCGGGTGGGCTGGCCCGCTAAGCCCCAAGCGGGTGTGCTTCGCATACGGGTCGGTTGGTCGTCGTGAATGGTCGGAGGATCGATGAGTACGCCTCAAACACCGTCCCGTCGCGCGTTCCTCCGCAATGCCGGGTGCGGGTTCGGCATGGTCGCGCTCTCCTCCATGCTCGCGCGCGACCACCTGCTCGCCGCAGGCGCCGCGCCGGTGAACCCGCTCGCCCCTCGGCCCGCCCACTTCGCCGCCAAGGCCAAGCGCGTCATCTTCCTGTTCATGTCGGGCGGGCCGTCGCACGTCGACCTATTCGACCCCAAGCCGGACCTAATCAAACTCGCCGGCCAGCCGATCCCCGAATCCTTCGGCCACTTCAAGACGCGGCGGGCCGTCGCCAAGAACAAGCTCCTCCCGCCGTGCCGCCCCTTCTCCCCGCGCGGGCAGTGCGGGATGGAGGTGTCGGACTACCTGCCGCACATTGCCGGGTGCGTGGACGACCTGTGCCTGCTCCGCGGGTGTTACGGCGACAGCGTCACGCACCCCGAGTCGGTCTACCAGATGAACACCGGCACGATCCTCATGGGCAAGCCGAGCCTCGGCGCCTGGGCGACCTACGGCCTGGGCACCGAGAACGAGAACATGCCCGCGTTCGTCGTCATGCCCGACCCGGCCGGGTGGGTGAAGGGCGGGGCGCCGGCGTGGGGCAACGGGTTCCTGCCGGCCGCTTATCAGGGGACGATCCTCCGCGGCGGGGCCTCGCCGATCCTCAACCTCCGCTCGCCCGCCGGCGTGTCGGACGTGCAGCAGCGGTCGACGGTGGACCTCATAAACAAGTTGAACGCGCGCCACGGCGGGGCGGACGAGGACTCGGAACTGGCCGCGCGCATCGCCGCGTACGAACTCGCGTTCCGCATGCAGTCGTACGCGCCCGAGGTCGTGGACGTGTCGAAGGAGTCGCCGGCCACGCGGGCCCTCTACGGCGTCGACGACAAGGTGACGGCCGAGTTCGGCATGCGCTGTTTGATGGCCCGGCGGATGGTCGAGCGCGGCGTGCGGTTCGTGCAGCTCTACTGCGGCGACACGAACGGCTGGGACGGCCACGCCGACGTCGAGGGCAACCACGCCAAGCTCTGCGCCGCCAGCGACAAGCCCGTCGCCGGCCTGCTGAAGGACCTCAAGTCCCGCGGCCTGCTCGACAGCACGCTGGTGATCTGGGGCGGCGAGTTCGGCCGGATGCCGATGAGCGAGGGCGGCAACGGCCGCGACCACAACCCGCACGGCTTCTGCATGTGGATGGCCGGCGGCGGCGTGAAGGGCGGCACCATCATCGGCCAGACCGACGCCGTCGGCCTGCGCGCCGTGGGCGACCGCACGCACGTGCACGATTTGCACGCGACGATTTTGCACCTGCTGGGCATGGACCACACGCGCCTGACGTACCGGCACAACGGCCGGAACGAGCGGCTGACGGACGTGGCGGGGAACGTCATACGAGGGGCCTTAGCGTAGGGTCACGTAAGGCACGCGTAAGGCACGCTTCAGCGTGCGGAACGACCGTCGAGGTGCGCCGACTGGCGCCGCTCGGAGTTCACGCTTCAGCGTGTAAGGGGGGAGCGGATGCGCGACGTGTCGGCCTGCCGTTTCACGCCGTAAGTTCATGAGATAGGACTGCCGAGCGCAAGACGGGCGAGCGCCATGTGTTTGTCACGCGATCGCGTCGTCGCGCCAGCGCACCGCGCCCCCGAGCGTAGTACG
>DATHXE010000257.1:0-8666 GCA_035459845.1 Tepidisphaeraceae bacterium
CGACGTGTTCGACAAGGAGCCGCCGCCCGCCGACAGCCCGCTGTACGGCCTGGAGAACGTCGTCGTCACGCCGCACCTCGGGGCGAGCACCGACGAGGCCCAGACGGCGGTCAGCGTCGACGCTTGCACGGCGATCATCGCCTACCTGAACAGCGGCGAGATCCGCGGCGCGGTGAACGCGGGCGGGATCAAGCTGGACCTGCCTCCCGACGAGGCCGCGCTGGCGGACCTCGCCCGCCGGATCGGCGCGCTGCTGTCGGGGTACAGCGAGGGCGGCTTCAAGAACCTGACCCTGCGGGCCAGCGGCAACAAGGCCCCGAAGGTCATGAACACGCTCCTGCGCCTCGCGGCCGTCGAGCTGCTCAAGCCGCACATGGCCCCGGGCGTGAACGTGATCAACGTCGAGCACCTGGCCCGCGAGCGCGGGATCGAGCTGGTGCAGATCCACGAACCGGCCCCGCCGCAGGGGCTGGTGGGCGAGATCATTTCCGTCCGCGTGACGCAGGCCGACGGCAACTCGCACCGCATCATCGGCACCGCCTATGCCGACCGCCTCCCGCGGGTCCTGCGGATCGACGACTTCAACATGGACATGATCCCCGAGGGGCACATGGTAATCATCGTCAACAAGGACCAACCCGGCGTGATCGGGACGGTCGGGACGACGTTCGGCGACGCGGCGGTGAACATCGCCGACATGGTCATCAGCCGGGCGATCCAGAAGGACGGCGTGGCGCAGGCGCTGATGCTGATCAAGACCGACCAGCAACCGGCCGAGGCGGTGATCAACCGGCTCAAGGCGCGGCCGGGGATCCTGGTGGTGCGGACGGTGGAACTCCCCAAGCGCGCCTGACCCCTGATTCCCGAATCAATTCCCAGACCCACGGAGCAAGCTCCGTGGGTTTTTCGCGCGCCCGTCGCGGCAGTAAGAGGACGTACTTCGGCGCGAGTTGCGACAATTCACGTGCGCCGCGCGCACCCGATCACCTCGTGCTCTCCACCCGCGCGCCCCAAATCCTTGCCCTTCAGCTTCGCGAGCTTCTCCGCGTACAGCAGGCCGATCATGTACTCGTAGCACGCCATCAGGCGCGCCATGTGCCACCCGGCCAGGCCGTCGAGGAAGCCGAACCGGAAGAAGTACATGTAGACGAACCGCCAGAGCGGGCGGCCGGGCAGGCGCGGCCAGATGTTCCGGCGGAACCACTGCCGGACGGCCAGCACGTTCTTGAACAGCGACCGGGCCGGCTCGGTCGTGCTGTTACCGGTCCGCCATTTCACCCACTCGTCGGCCTCGAGGTCGGCGTAGCGGACGTGCTTGTCGATGAACCGGCTGATCGACTCGCGCCGCAGGTGCAGCATCTCGTGGTGCAAAAAGTCGACCGGCCCCGTGCTGACCATGTGCTCGTGGACGACCCGCTCCTCGTACCGGGCCGTGCCCCGGCGGAACAGGCGGAGGTTCCACGACGGGTAGAGCCCGCCGTGGCGGACCTGCTTGCCCATCGCGATCACGACTCGGTTGACGAAGTACCCAGTCGTCCGCCGGCGGCTCGCGGTCTTCTCGAAGATCTCGTCCTTGAGCTCGGGCGTGATGCGCTCGTCGGCGTCGAGGATGAACACCCAGTCGCCGGTGAACGGGAGGTTGTCCAGGCCCCAGTTCTTCTGGTCGGCGTAGTTGGTGAACGTGCGCTCGACGACCGTCGCGCCGGCGGCGCGGGCGAGGTCCTGCGTGCCGTCGGTGCTCTTGGAGTCGAGCACGTACACGCCGCCCCCGAGCGTTTTCGCGTTGGCGACAACCTCTACGATGTGCGCCGCCTCGTTGAACGTCGGGATCATGACGTCGATCCGCGGTGGCGGTCGGTTCCCCTCCGCCCGTGTCGAGGGTCGGGGTGCCGCTGAGCCCCGCAGGAGCCGCGTCGCCGTCCGATTCGTCGCCCCGACCCAGTCGGACTCGAGCTCGCTCATCTTCAGCTCGATCCAGTACTCGTAGGTCGCGATCATCGCGCAATAGTGGAACCCGGCCGCTCCGTCGAGCATCCCCCGCCTGAGAACGTACATGTGCACGAACCGGATGAACCCCCGGCCGATCAGGAAGTAACTCAGATTCTTCAAGGCCCTTCGACGAACCATCGGGTCGCCACTCCGGAACGCGGCGAGCGGCGGCCGCCCGCCCCGGCGGACCTTCACGCCCTCGATCGCCTCGCGGGTCGAGTAGAAGTTGTGTTTGTAGAACCAGCGGGCGAGGCCGGAATTGAAACTGTAGTGGACGAAGTGCCCACGCAACTCTCCGATCGTGCCGGTTACGACCGGATGGACGTTCGTCTCCCGTCGCTCGTACGTTACGAGCTCGGGACGGACGAGGCGCATGATCCAGGTCGGGTACGGCGATGCGTGGCGGATCCATCGCCCGAGGTACATGTTCTTGTACCGCAGACGGTATGCCGCGTGCGCGGGGGACGGGTCCGTCACCACGGTCAGGATTTCAGCCGCCAGGTTGGCCGGTACGCGTTCATCTGCGTCACAGATATACACCCACCGGTTGCGGTACTTCACGTCGTGAAGTCCGTAATTACGTTGCCGCCACTCCGTATCGAACGCCCGGGTGAACACGCGCACGTTCGGGTACGACCGAGCGATCTCCAGCGTGCGGTCGCGGGATTCGGAGTCGAGCACAACGATGTCGTCCGAGAACGCGGCGCAGCATTCGAGACACCCGGCGATGTTGGCTTCCTCGTCCTTGGTGAGCACGAGCACGCTCACACCGGACGGCGCGCGCCCGGAAGGGGCCGGGGCGGGGGAGTCGGTGGCCGGGGTGGGTGTGCTGCTCAATCCGGGTTCCCGTCGGTCAGTGGGGTCAATTTGTGGGTCGGCATCGTCGGCGGGCCGCCTTGTTTTCCGTCCGGCCAGTGCATCAGGCGCGGCTTAACTACGCGGGCCGGGTTGCCCGCGACGACGACGTTCGGCGGCATGTCCTTTGTAACCACGGCCCGGGCCCCTAATAACCACGGACGGACGATCTTCACCGAGGGGCGGATGCGGGCGGTCTTTGCCACCTTGGCGCGGAACAGCCAGAGCAGAAATTCCCTCCATCTGAAAGCGCGCGGCGGCGTCGGACGAGACGGCAACGTCTGGACGACGAGCCGGAGCCAACGCCCGACGTACGCTTTGCGCGAGTACGGCGAGGGCGCACTCTGATCTGCCCTCGGGAAAATCCAGTCCGATCCCGTGTCGGCACCTTCTCCCACAAGCTACCTCCTAAACTTAGGGAACGGGACCGACGCCGTCAGCGGCGCACGAATCCTTCGACGATTGTCGTGTACCGTTCACGCCAGCGCGGCCCGATGTCGGACCAGTCGAAACGGGTGCGGACGAAATCCTTCGCGCGCGCTGCGGCGGCCTCGCGGAGCGACCGGTCACCGAGCCAGTGCCGCAGGGCTTCGGACAGTTGCCCGACGACGAGCGGGTGAACCGCCCCCACCCGGCCATCGACAATTTCCTTCCATATGTTCACCTGATCGGAAATCAGGACCGGCGTGCCGCACGCCAGGGCCTCGACGACGGCCATGCCGAAGTTCTCCTGTCGGCTCGGTAGGACGAAGACGTCGGCCGCTGCGAACGCGGCGAGGCGCGTCGGCCCCCTCACCATCCCCACGCGCGCGGTGCGGTCGGCGATTCCGGCCGCGGCGACCATCGAGCGGACCGACGCATCGTAACCGGGCTCGGCCGGGCCGACGATCGCCAGTCGGGCGTCCGGGACGAACTTGGCAGCCTCCGCGAACGCGGGAACCAGCAGGTCGAGCCCCTTCTTCGGGTGAACGCGCCCCAGGAACAATACCAGGGGACCGTAGCCGAGCCCGTGCTCGTCGCGGAACGCGCGGGCGTCCGCAGCCGTCACACCGCCGAACTCGGCCAGGTCCAGCCCGAGCGGTTCCACGATCGTCCCCGTGCCCAGTCGGAGGGGGCCGACCAAGTCCCGTTCGGCCTCGGTCGTAAAGTGGAGGGCGGCGGCCGAACGGAGATCCTTTCGGAGCCGCCACGCGAGATAGGCCCATTTGACCAGTCTATTCTGTCGCAGGCTCCACGGATCGAGCATCCCGTGGGGTGAGAAGATGTACGGTTTTCCGGCCTCGCGCGCGGCGGCGGCGACCTGGTGTTGGACCTCCTCCCAAAGCGCGTGGACGTGGACGACGTCCGACCGGGCCACGTCGGCGGCGGCCTGAGACCTTAGCGCTGGGTGCCGGCACAGCCGGCCCGAATGAGGACCGACCAGGTTCACGGCGACCCCCGCTTCCAAAAGTGCGTCGACGGCCGAGCGGTCCAAGCCGGCGGCGAATGTGGCCAGCACGCGGACGTCCAGCCCAGCGCGGGCCTGCGCGCGAGCCATCCCCACCAGGGCTGACGTGGTGCCTCCGCTCTGCGGATCCAATGAAGATATGGCGTGGAGGACGCGCATGTGGCGGACGCTACCGGGCCCGAGTCGAATGCGGCGGCCGGTCGCATCGTAGCGGGCGCACCCCGTGCCGCAAACGCGGGCCGGTGAATTCCTTATCGGTCGGACGGGGCCGCGGGGTGCGGTGAAGACCTCTTGTTGCCGCCCTGCTCGTGGGACGCGCCCAGCGGCGCCCGCAGTTCGAACACCGCCCGCCACGCGAGCGCCTCGGGACGCGCCCCGCAAGCGTGGCGGCTACAAGAGGGGGGCCACGGGTTTCCCGCGAGCGAACGTCGGGGTATCGTCACGCCCATGGCCCACCTCCGCGTTTTGTCGTTGGTCGCGCTGCTGGTCGTCGCGGACGTCGCCCGTGCCGCGGACGACGACGCCGGCACAGGCCCCAGGGCCGCGATGAAGGCGTTATTCGAGGCGATCGAGGCGGCCGACGCCGCCGCCGTTCGGACGCAGTTCAACGCGCCTACGCCCGAGGAAAAGGCGCTCGCCGAGGCCTACGCCGACCAGATCACCGCCGCCAAATCCCTGGGCGAAGCCGCCAAGGCGAAGTTCGGTCCGACCGGAGACCCGCTGACCAAGGGCATGCCGATGAAGGACGCGATCGCCCAGCTCGACAAGGCCGACGTGTCGGTCACGGGGAACCAGGCGACGGTGAAACTGCCCGGCCAGCCGCGGTCCGTCCGGCTGACGAAGGTCGACGGCAAGTGGCGGGTCGACCTGGCCGACTACGCCGGGGCAACGCCCGAGAATATCGCGGGCCAGACGGCCGTCCTGAAGGACATGGCCCAGGCCCTGCGGTCGATCGCGACCGACATCGCGGCCGACAAGTTCATCTCGCCGGCGGACGCGCAACGCGCGCTGAACCAGAAGCTGCAGGGGGTGCTGTTTAACACGCTGCAGAAGCACCCGCCGACGAGTCGACCGGTGGCCAAGCCGTGACGCACGACACGTTATCCCCATTGTTGGGCGTATATTAACGGGGACCCGTGCAATCCTTCGCACGGTCTGAAGAATGGGGATTTACCCTCACGCCCGACGGTCGCTTCTTGCGCCGCCGCTCGTGCGCGGCGCGCGGCCGTCGGTCGGGCGCGTGCGGCCATAGCGGCCCGTGCCCGTCACCCGGAGTCGTTCCTGACCGGGACCGCGCATGTTGCATCCAGTCGTAGCGAGTTCGATTCTCCCACCGTTCGCGGGGTCGCAGGGGCGAGTCCCCGAATTACGCAGTTCAGCGATTGCCGCGACGCCGCAAGCGGCTGCCGGGGGGGTCGGTGATATCCATCCGCGCCGCGACGGGGCGCCGGAAGCCGTCGGGCAGTTATTCGCGCTGGCGGAAGCGAAGCAGATCGACGAGGCGATTGACTACGCCGCCCGGGTGCACCGGGCGACGGTCGGGGAATTCGTGGCGGCCCCGTCGCCAATCGGTGCGGCGGGCTTGCCGTGGGTCGAGTTGGCGATCGAGTTCTTCGTCCCGCCCGAGTCGGTGGCCGCGCTGGCGACGGATGTCGACCGGGCGCTGACCCGCCGAAGCATGGAGTACGCCGCCGCCCGGCGGTCGGACCAGGTGGGGCCGGTGCGGGTGGCGGTCGTCCCGCCGGCGACGTTCCACCAGTGGCGCGTCGCCTGGCGCATCGCCCCGGCCGACACCCGTGCCGGGCGGTGGTCGGCGGACCGCGCGGTGCTCGAGAGCGTCCTCCACCAGGCGCGCACGGGATGGCGCGAGGCGTGACCGGCGACGATATCATCCCGCCCCATGCCGACCGACCTCGTGATCCGCCGGGCGCAAACCGACGCCGAGATCCTCGCCACATTCGACGTGATGGCCGAGCTCCGCCCACACCTCGCGCGCGACCAGTACGTCGCCCGAGTGCGCGAACAAGCGGCCCACGGGTTCGAACTGGCGGCCGGCACGATCGACGGGCGCCTCTTGGTCGTCGCCGGATACCGCCTGACGACCAACCTCGTGCGCGGCCCGCACCTGTTCGTCGACGACCTCGTGACCGCGGCGGCGGAGCAGGGGAGGGGCCACGGCCGTGAGATCATCGCGTGGCTGGCGGCCGAGGCGCGGGCGCGGGGGCTGGCGCGGATTTACCTCGACAGTCGGCTCGCCGCGAAGGGGTTCTACGAACGCGTCGGGTTCACGATGCACACGTCGATCCCGTGCTGGATCGACGTCTGATGCGCCCGCTCAACGCGGCGTGTAGTCGACCGGCTTGCCGTCGTCGTTGACGGTGATCCATCGCGGCTCGCCTTTGCCGGGGAGGATCTCGACCCGGTAGTACGTGTCCTTGTCGCGCGAGATCTGCATGACCGTGCCGACCTTGCTCGACCCCGCCTCGCGGGCGACGGCCGCCTTGACCTTGCCGGGGAGCGACTCGTACGACGCGACGATCTTCGAGTTGTCGGTGTCCTCGGCGCGCTTCACGAGCTTGCCGTCCTCGTCGACGGTGACGGCCCACTCGCGCTCCTTGTTGCCGACCTCGGCGCGGTACGTGACGTTGGCGCCGCTGCCGAATTGCTCGACCGACTTGACCGTGGCCGAGCCCGCCGCACGGGCGATGCCCGAGCGGACGGCGCCGGGCAGGCGGTCGTAATTCACCGCCGTCCCGCGGCGCGCGGCGGCCGGGGCGGCCTTGGGCGGGACGGCGGCCGGCACCGAATCGTCGGCCGTCCGCGCCTCCGACAGAACCTTGCCGTCCTCGGCGAAGCGCACCTGGGTGTCCGAGCCCTTGGAGTCGATCGTGGCGCGGTAGAAGATCCGGCCGTCGCGCTCGACCCGGAAGATCGACTTGACCTCACGCGCGCCGCGCTCCTTGTCGAGCGATTCCCTTACCGCGGCCGGGAGAGTCGCGTACCGCACCTGCACCTCGGACTCGGCCGCGGCGCCGCCCTTGGGCGAGTCCTTCGCGAACGCGGCCGGGGTAAACGCGAACGAGCCGGCCGCGATCGCGGCGGCGAGGAAAAGCTTGGAATTCGTCATGGCGAGGCTCCTCAGGGTTAGACCAACAAGCCCCAACCCCGACAGGGGATGGGGCCGGTGGTTAGGCGGACAGGGAATTTCCGTCCCGGGGGGGGTAGCGATGCGCGTGCCAGCGGTGCGCGCTACTTCGCCGCCGTCAGCGCCGCGCGCTTCTCGCCGATCAGCTTGAGCAGCGCCTTCTGCGGGTCGGCGAACTTGGCCGTCCCCTCTTCCATCAGCTTGTCCTCCATCTTCTGCTGGTCGACCTTGGCGTCGATGTCGGCCAGCACGTCCGCCGGCGGGAGCTGGTCCACCGCCCGCGTGTACTTCTTATTGAGCTTGTCGACGGCCGCATTGGTCGCCGGCGGGTTGGTCTGGATGTCGCTCCCGGCGAGCGCGCCCACGTACTTGTCCACCGGGTCGGTCGGCTTCTTCGTCCCGGTCGACGCGAAGATCATCTCCTGTTTGAGCGGGAGATTTTTGTTGGCCCAGAACTGCTGGTTGAGTTGCCAGATGCGCTTGGCGTTGACGATCCCGACCTGGCCCTGGGCGGCGGGCGTGAGCGTGGGCACGTGCTTCTCGGTGTACACGTCCACCCGGCTCACGAAGATCGAGTAGACGCTCTTGAACCGCTCCAGGCCCGCCTTGGAGCGCTGCACGCCGCGCCACACGGCGTCACGAGCGAGCTTGTACTGCCGCTCGGAGAAGATCAGCGTGACGTTGAGCGTGATGCCGCTCGCGGCGAGGTCTTCCAGCGCGTCGAGCCCGGCGGGCGTCGCTGGCACCTTGATCATGCGGTTCACATGCCCGGCCGACCACTGCCGGCCGAGCTCGACGTACCGGCTAACCCGCTCGGCGTGCGGAATCGGGCTCGCGACGTCTTCCAGCAGCGGGTCGAGTTCGAAGGAGACGTACCCGTCATCCCCGCGCGTCTTGACGTTCACCGGCGAGAACACGCCCTGCGCATCCCGCACCAGGTGGTCGGTCATCAGCCAGGCGATCGACGAGTCGTCGTGCCCCTTGTCGATCAGGCGAACGATCTCGTCGTCGAACCGGCCGGTCTTGATCAGGTCGGACACGATGATCGGGTTGGACGTGGCCCCGGTCGCGCCGGCGGCGTAGTTCGAGCGGACGAGTTCCGGGTCGATCGAGTCGAGCCAGAGCTTGGTGCCGGTGGCGATCAGGGATTGCAGTGACATGGCGTAATCTTCCTCCGTGCGCGGCGCGGGTTCGGTTGTGTGAGAAACATCATGTTATGGGCGGCCGCGG
>DATHXE010000258.1:0-6960 GCA_035459845.1 Tepidisphaeraceae bacterium
GGGAGCCCTGCTCCTTCGCCTGCCGTTCGACGACCCGACCGACCCGCCGGCGGCGCGGCCGCTGCTGGAAAAGTACGGACAGGCCCCGCCGGCCGTGCGGGTCACGTACCTCAAAGCGATCGCGGACGCGGCGGGCGACGCGACGGCGGGCATCTTCCTCCGCCTCATGCGCGACGAGCCGGTGGACGACGTGCGGTGGGCGGTCGTGCATTACTCCCGGACGGCACTCGCGGGAAGGCCGACGCCCCCGGCCGACGCGTTCGCGCGCGGGGCCGCAATGTCTCCGCGCGCCCCCAACCTGGCGCTGGCGGGGTGGGCGACGGCGAAGCCGGACCCGTCCGCGGCGCTGGCGCTCTACCGGCGGTGCATCGACCTCGAGGCCGACCAGCCCACCGACGACGCCGGGGCCGCCGACTTCGTGTTCGACGCCCTCATCGCCGCGTACGTCGCGCAGCGCGACTACGACGACGCGGCGCACGTGCTCCGCGTGCAGTTCGCCCGGCGGCCGGAGTCGGTCGACCGGCCCGAGGCGGTGTCGAACAAGCTCGACGACCTGTTCGCCCTGCACGCGCGGTTCGGGCCGCTCGCCGGGTTCCAGGCGGACGTGCGCAACCACGCGCGGCACCTGGCCCGCCCTCAGACCACGTACGCGCTGGCCCGCACGTACGACCGCCGCACCGGGCAGCCGCTGGTCGCCGACGCGCTGGCGCGGGTGGCGTGGGCCGGCAATTTCGGCGACGCGGTCGGGCGCACGACGACCGGCGAGTTCCTGACCAACCAGAACTACGACGCAATCGCGCGGGCGCAACTCGAGGCCGTGATCGCGATCGAGTCGACGCTGGCCGGCGTCGCCCCGCCCGCGCCGCCCCCGAACACCGTCAACGTGTGCAACGCCCACCTGCGACTGGGACTGATCGCGGCGCGGTCGCGCGACGACGCGGCCGCGGCCTTCCACAAGGAGTCGGCACTGCGCGCCCTGGCGGCGGTCGGCGGAATGCTGACGCGCGTCCGCGGCGACCGTACCTTCACCGGCAAGGACGCCGAGGACATGATCTGGGCGGAGGTCCACTGGCACGCCTTCCGGGCCGCGCGGGCCGAGCGGGACGACGCGCGGGCGGCCGAACGCGCGGGCCGCCTGCTCGAGCTATTGCCCGACGACGAGCCGATCGCGCTCGAAGTGCTCCCGTGGCTGGTCGACCGCCAGCGCGGGGCCGACGCGGCCAAGCTGCTGGCCAAGCCGTACGCGTCGTCAAAGAAGCGCCTGTCCGAAAAACCCGACGACCCCGAGCGCATGAACAACCTCGCGTGGCTCTGCGCGCGGGCCGGGCAGAATCTGGACGAGGCCCTGGCCCTGGCGACTCGCGCGACGGCCGCGAAGCCGGAGAATTACGCCTACCTCGACACACTGGCCGAGGTGCACTTCCGCCGGGGCGACCGCGCGAAGGCCGTCGCGACGGAACGGCGGGCCCTGGCGCTGAAACCCGACGACCCGTTCCTGCTGGAGCAAATCAAGCGGTTCGGGGGGGAGTGATCGCTCAGCTCAGATCGCTATCGAATCGCGTTTGCAGGTCCGCCCTCGCAAGGGCCGCGGCAGTGGCTTCGCCTCTTCGCGTTAGTCGCCCCTCATATCAAGTCCTGCAAACTCGTCATGGAAACGCTTTAGAAATGTCAGGCGCAAACGAGAACGGCCCGGCAAGAGGTAACTCTCGCCGGGCCGCTGTTTGAGCAAACTTAAAGGGTCGGATTAGTAGGGCCGGCGGCTGCCGCCGCCACCGCCACCGAAGCCGCCGCGGCCACCGCCGCCGCCGCCGCCCCCACCGTACCCGCCGCGGCCCCCGCCGCCGCCACCACCACCGTAGCCACCGCGCCCGCCGCCACCGCCACCGCCGCGGTTTTCCTTCGGCTTGGCTTCATTGACGGTGAGCTGGCGGCCGTCGTGCTCCTGGCCGTTCAGGGCGGCGATGGCGGCCTGCGCCTCATCGTCCGAACCCATCTGAACGAAGCCGAAGCCCTTCGAGCGGCCGGTGTCGCGGTCCGCGATCACTTCGGCGCTCTGGACGGTGCCGTACTGCGAAAACAACTGCTCGAGGTCCGAACCGTTCGCGTTATAGCTCAGGTTCCCGACGTACAACTTGCTGCCCATGGGTTTAACTCCGCTTATGGGCCTTGCCGGCCTATCCGGTTTACTTTCCCGGCCGGCGCTGAAAAGAGGCGAGAAATTCCTGCCCAGGAAGGAAGAGCGGGCGATCAGGAAGGCAGCGGAGAGGTGTGAACGAACCCCGAGAGCTACGAAACCAGTCGTCGGACTTACCTGCGAACATGGTAAACAGTGCCAAGGCCGCCGTCCATGTTAATCTGGGATTCTTGACGGAATTCCGAATTCGGCAGTTTTCGGGGCACTGGAGCAACCGGACTCACCTTCAAACCGACCGGCCGTGGATCCAGCTGAAAGCCACCGGGGGTTGCTTGGCGACGATTTCGGTCACTTCGGCGGCCTTGCTACGGCACTTCTCGGCGTGGCCGCACAGAAAGTCCTGGGCCCGAGCCCCTTTCCCAGACACCGATCGCTCGGCCAGTTTCCACGTCTTCACCAGGTGCTCGACGATCGAGGCGTAATCCTCGACCGTGTACACCCCCAACCGCTGGGCGACCGCGGCGAAGTGGTCGAAGAGGTCCGGATCCTTGCCGTCGTACATCAGCCGGCCCGGCATGGCGATCACCCGCCGGAGCATCGACATGGCCGTGATCATCCCCCCGTTAGGGTCCTGGTCGAACACGGCGCTCATCATGGCGGTGTAGAACGCCTCGTGGCGGGCCTCGTCGCCGGCAATCTTCTGGCAGATGCGCGTCAGGGCGGCGTCGCCCTCCCGCCCGGCGAGTTTGCCCACGTTCGCGTGCGAGATCTTCGTCGCCCGCTCCTGGAAGGCGGTGTAGACCAGCCCGCCGTACAGGTCGGGGTAGGCACGGGCGTCGAACCCGTTGTTCAGCAGGTTGTGGACCGTCACCTCGACCTGCCGCATGTCGACCCGGCCGGTCAGGCGGAGGTAGGCGTTCAACAGGTCGCCGTGGCGGTTCTCCTCCGCCGTCCACCCGCGCAGCCACTTGGCCCACGGGCGGTCGCTCGTCCCCTGGTAATCTTCGGCGAGGATGTTCAGGGAAACCGAGTAACTCGGCAGCGCCTCCTCGGTCACCATGTCGGCGACGAGGACGACCAGCACGCCGTCCGACAGTTCGCCGGCCGGCTCGCGGAGCTTCTGCACCTGCTCGCGCCAGTCCTCGGCGGTGAGGTCTGGGAGGTAGTCTGTCGGCTGCCAAGCCTGGGCAACCGGCAAGAGTAGGTTAAGGTTTTCCCCAACCGCAGCTTCCAAACCCCTGAGGACTTCGCGCTGCGTTCCGGTTGTCTCGGACGAACTCTCCATGAACATAGGATAGATAGGGCGGATCTAAATGCGAACGCGCAAACGTCATTTTCGGACTTCGGGGGTGCGTTACTCGCCACCGTAGCTATACGCCCGCACACGCGACGGACCGCGGATCCGACGTTACAGTCTCGCACGCATGCCCGACCCGATTTCCATCACCGCCGCCGACCTGACGTCCGAAGGGACCGGCGACCCCGCCGCCGAGGACCGTTTTCATCGCTTCAAGCTGATCTCGTGGTGGGACCAGCACCGGCTGGCCAATGCGAAGGTGCTGGTCATCGGGGCCGGGGCGCTGGGGAACGAACTGATCAAGAACCTGGCGCTGCTGGGCGTCGGAAACGTGCTGGTCGCCGACCTCGACTCGATCGAGAACTCGAATCTGTCGCGCTCCGTGCTGTACCGCGCGACCGACAACGGCCAGCCCAAGGCGGCCGTCGCGGCCCGCGCCGCCCGCGAGATCTACCCCGGCATGAAGACCCAGGCGTTCGTCGGGAATGTCGTCTACGACCTGGGCCTGGGCGTCTTCCGGTGGGCCGACGTCATCCTGGGCGGCCTCGACAACCGCGAGGCCCGCCTCGCCATCAACCGCGCGTGCTGGCGCCTCAACAAGCCCTGGGTCGACGGGGCCATCGAGCAGATCCAGGGCACCGCGCGCGTCTTCGCCCCCGACGGCCCCGCCCAGCAGGCCCCCTGCTACGAATGCACGATGTCGGAGACGGACTGGCGACTCCTGAACCTCCGCCGGTCGTGCAACCTGCTGACGCGCGAGCAGATGCAGACAGGGCATACGCCGACCACGCCGACGATCTCGTCGATCATCGCCGGCGTGCAGGTGCAGGAGGCCGTCAAGCTCCTGCACGGCCTCGAGTCCTTCGCCGGTAAAGGCTGGGTCTTCGCAGGCCTCTCCGCCGACTCGTACATGACCGAGTTCCAGCGGAAAGAGGACTGCTACTCCCACGACCCGCTGGACGAGGTGATCGAGCTCCCGCACTCGGCGGCCACGCTGACCGCGGCCGAGCTGCTCCGCATCGCCCGCGAACGCCTCGGCCCCGACGCCCAGATCGAGCTCGGCCGCGACGTCCTCGAAAAACTCACCTGCCCGCGCTGCGGCCAATCCGAAACGCTCTTCTCGTCGCTGGGCAAAGTGTCGGCCGACAAGGCCTGGTGCCCGACCTGCGCCGGCGAGGGGCACCAGGCGCGGCGCGAAGTCGTCACCTTTCACAAGATCCGCGGCGACGAACCCTTCCTCGACCGCCCCCTCGCGGCGATCGGCGTCCCGCCCTTCGACATCCTCGTCTCGCGGAACTTCGAGCGGGTGATCGGGTTCGAGCTGACCGGCGACGCACCGGAGGTACTGGGCGACCTGCACCGCGCGGCAGACGATGACAACGGCCTCGCGTTCGAGTGATAGGACGAGCATGAGCGCCCACGCCGCCTCGAGTAGCTCAACATTCCGATGTTGAGGAGCGGCGCTCGAAGCGCTGGCCCTGTGTCCAGGCAACGACCCGTTCGCCCCCCTTCTCAACATCGGAATGTTGAGCTACTCAAGGAGGATCGATGCGACGCGCGAGCCACCGTCTATTCGCAGCGCTGTTCCTCGTCGTCAGCACGCTCCCCTGCCTCGCCGCCCCGCGCTCCCACCCCGCCATGCGCCCGCCGCCCGTCGTATCGAACGCGGCGCTCGCCCCCGGCCCCAAGTTCTTCATCGACCCCGCCAGGGGCGACGACGCCGCCGACGGCTCTCTCGCCAACCCTTGGAAAACCCTCGCCGCCGCGCTGCCGAAACTCAACCCCGGCGACACCCTCTACCTCCGCGCCGGCATCTACTACGAGCACGCCTCCCTCAGCCGCTCCGGCACCCCCGAGGCGCCGATCACCATCGCCGCCCACCCCGGCGAGCTCCCGATCATCGACGGCGGCCTCCGCGAGTTCGCCGACGACCCGGCAAATGCGTGGCAGCCCGTGACTGACGGCGCGCCCGGCGAATACCGCTCGACTCGCACGTACCCGGCCGCGCTGGATCGAAAGATCCCCAACCAATTCATCCCGGCATCGTGGGAGCCGCTGCTCGGACTCGAAGACGAACGCCCGCTCGCCCTCGGGTTCTTCGCCGACTCGATGGTCCCCCTGCACGGCTACCGCACCGTGACCGACCTCCGCTCGACCAACGAGTTCTGGCGCGGGAAGAACGGGAAGTCCGGCGAAGGCCTCTACTGCGGCCCGGGCCTCTGGCTCGACCGCCGGACGGCTCGCATCCACGTCCGCCTCGGCCACCACGCCCTCGCCGGGCTCGGCGATAACGGCTACCGCGGCGAGACCGATCCGCGCAAGCTCCCGCTCATCATCGCCGCCGGTTTTGGCGACGACGTCCTCCGCATCAACGGCGTCCGCCACGTCCGCCTCCACGGCATCGCCCTCCGCGGCTCCACCGGCAGCCCGCTCATCCACGTCTACGGTGCGCAGGACGTCACGCTCGACCATCTGACCGTCTACGGCGGCTTCCCCGCCCTGCTCGTCAACGCCACCAAGAACCTCAGCGTCACCCACTGTGCCTTCCGCGGCACCGCTGCCCCGTGGACCTCGCGCGCACACCAGAAGTACCGCGGCACGCCCAGCTATCAGGTCATCTTTCAGGACCGCCAGCCGCTCAACGACAACATCGAGTTCGCCCACTGCGAGTTCACCGACGACCACGACTTCGCCTACTTCCGGTTCGCCACCAACCTCCGCTTCCACCACAACTTCGTCGACAACTTCAACGACGACGGCCTGGAGTGCGGGCCCAAGTTGCGCTCGCACACGATCTACATCTCGCAGAACCGCATCGGGCGGTGCCTGATCCCGCTGACGCAGCACGAGATCAACAAGGACGAGTCGCCGGCGGAGCACGACCCGAACTCCGGCGTGTACGTCTTCCGCAACGTGTTCGACCAGCGCGGCGGCACCTACAAGTCCCCGCCCACGCAGCCCGAGCCCGATGGCAACTACCTCCGCGGCGAGGGCCACCTCGCCGGCGACCACGGCGGGCCGGTCTGGCCCGTCATGCGCGTCTACCACAACACGATGCTCCGCCACACGCCGGTCTTCCGCGACGGCTACCTGTTCGGCCTGGGCTCGCAGGGGCTGCGCGGGACCGAACGCGACGTGTTCAACAACGTGTTCGTGCAAACCGAAAAGGTGCCGGGCATCGGCTTCGTCGCCATGAAGCAGGCCGAAAACGTCCGCGAGGGCGGCAATATCCTCTGGGGCCTGCGCGACGGGCCGACCCTCAAGGCCGACCCCTTCGCCAAGTTCCGCGCCTCCCCCCTGTTCGCCGACAGCAAGCGGCGGTACGAGGCCGGCTGGACGACCCACGACCGCATGGCGGACCCGAAGTTCGTGAAGCTCGCGGCGGACGGACAAGCCGATCTGCGGCTGTCGCCGGACAGCCCGGCCGTCGATTTCGGCCGGCCGGTCCCGGCAGAGTGGCCGGACCCGCTGCGCGCCGCGGACAAGAACGCGCCCGACGCGGGCGTCTTGCCGATCGGCGCCGAGGCGT
>DATHXE010000259.1:0-7006 GCA_035459845.1 Tepidisphaeraceae bacterium
ATGCTATGAACTCCCAGGACCACACCACGCTTGTCGCGGCTGTCAAGGAAGCGGGTCTCGTCGACACGCTCAAGGGCGCCGGCCCCTTCACCGTCTTCGCCCCCACCGACGACGCGTTCGCCAAGCTCCCGTCCGGCACCGTCGAGATGCTCCTCAAGCCCGAGAACAAGGAGAAGCTCGCCGCCCTGCTCACGTACCACGTCGTCCCCGGCAAGGTGACCGCCAAGGACGCGATCGCCCTCGATGGCAAGTCCGCCAAGACCGTCAACGGCAAGGAGATCAAGATCTCCGTCGTCGACGGCAAGGTGAAGATCGACGGCGCGACCGTGATCAAGGCCGACGTCGACGCGACCAATGGCGTGATCCACGTGATCGACGCCGTCATCATGCCGTAACGCCCGCCCGCGGCCCAACTCAACCCGCCCACACCCACGGAGCGCGCTCCGTGGGTTTTCCGACGCGCACGGACCGGTATCATCCGGCCCATGCCCCGCCTCCTCCGCATCCACCACGCCCAGCTCACCGTCCCCGTCGGCCAGGAAGCCGCCGCCCGCCGGTTCTATTGCGACGTCCTCGGCCTCCCCGAAATCGAAAAGCCCGACTCCCTCAAGGGCCGCGGCGGCCTCTGGCTCGATGTCGCCGGCCAGCAGCTCCACATCGGCACCGAGGACAACGTCGACCGCCCGCGCACCAAGGCCCACCTCGCCTACGAGGTCGACGACGTCCCAGCCTGGCGCGCCCGCCTCACCGCCGCCGGCGCCACCATCCTCGATTCCGTCCCCATCCCCGGCTTCGACCGCTTCGAGTTCCGCGACCCGTTCGGCAACCGCGTCGAGATGATCGCCCCGGCCCGCTGAACGCGCGCGCTGTCCCCTTTCGTCGTGGGTGGCAATTCCTCCCGGCAACGATCCGCGCGCCCGCGCATACTTCCACACGCCACCCGCCCGCACGCCGGTCCGCCCAGATTAACGCGCGGGTGTTACCCGAATCGCCCTCGCTGGCGGACAAAAGACGTTGCTGATATATTCTTTATGTTACCAGGAGCTAACGCTCGGGCCCCTCTCTCGGCAAGACAGTTGTAAGTAACGGGGCTCTCCGGGGTTAGTCCGGTGGATCGCTCCGAGCTTTGCCCCCCGGGGCCGCTCGACCGGTCGGGTCTCGCCCGCGGTTGCCGGGGCACCCGAACGGTGCCGATCACGAAGTTTTGAGCAGGAAGGAATCAACGCGATGGACGGGGTTTCCGCGCCGACCAAGTCGACGACCGCACACGCCGTTGAGGGGCAGTCCGTACCCGCCACCGCCCGGCCGGCCGCGCAGGCCGCCGCCGCGCTCACGTACAAGATCGCCACCGAAGCCTGGGAGTTCGAGCAGATCCACCGGCTGAACTACAAGACGTTCGTCGAGGAGATCCCCCAGCACCAGCGCAACGAGCAAGGCGTCCTGGTCGACAAGTACCACCACGAGAACACTTACGTCATCGCCCTCGAGGGCGAGCGCCTGGTCGGCATGATGGCCCTCCGCTCCGCCCGCCCGTTCTCCCTCGACAGCAAGCTCCCCGACCTCGAGTCGTACCTCCCCGCCGGCGTCAAGAAGCCCGCCGAGGTCCGCCTGCTCGCCACCGAAAAAGAGGTCCGCGGCACCCGCCTGTTCGTCGGCCTCCTCGGCGCCTGCGGCGAGTACCTCGCCAAGAGCGGCGTCGACCTCGTCGTCATCTCCGGCACCACTCGACAGCTCAAGCTCTACCGTCACATGGGCTTCGAGCCGTTCGCCCACCTCGTCGGCACCGGCGGCGCCATGTTCCAGCCCATGTACATCACGCGCGACCGGTTCAAGGAAACCGCCCGCGCCCTGATGCCCCACATCCAGACCGACGACGGCTTCGGCTCCGTCTCGTTCCTCCCCGGCCCCGTCGACATCTCGCCGGAGGTCCGCCGGGCCCTCGCCTCCAGCGCCATCTCCCACCGCGCCGACTCCTTCCTCGCCGATTTCCAGGAGACCCGCGCCGCCCTCGGCCGACTCGTCAACGCGAAGCACGTCCAGGTCATGACCGGCTCGGGCACCCTCGCCAACGACGTCATCGCCGCACAACTCTCGCTCCTCCCCGGCCGCGGCCTGATCCTCTCCAACGGCGAGTTCGGCGAGCGCCTCATTGACCACGCCAAGCGCCTGGGCCTCAACCACACCGCCCTCCGCCGCGCCTACGGCAGCCCCCACGACCCGGCCCTGATCGAAGAGGCCCTGAACTCCGACCCCTCCATCGGCTGGGTCTGGGCCGTCCACTGCGAGACCTCCACCGGCGTCCTCAACGACCTCGAACTCCTCAAGTCGATCGCCGCCCGCCGCGACCTCAAGCTCGCCCTCGACTGCATCTCCTCGATCGGCACCACCCCCGTCGACCTCGCCGGCGTCCACCTCGCCTCGGGCATCTCGGGCAAGGGCCTCCGCGGCTTCCCCGGCCTCGCCATCGTTTTCCACAACCACGACGTCCCCACCGCCCCCGACCGCCTCTCCCGCTACCTCGATTTGGGCAACTACGCCAGGAACGACGGCGTCCCGTTCACCGTCTGCTCCAACCTCCTCTACGCGCTCAAGACCGCCGTCGCCCAACTCACCGCTCACGCCGCCGAGCGGTTCGAGGCGATCGCCGGCCACGCCAAGTACATCCGCGCCAGGCTCACCGAGATGGGCCTGGTCGCCCTCGCCTCCCCCGAGCACGCCGCCCCCGCCGTCATCACCCTCCCCCTGCCGCGCGAGATCAACGCGATCAAGGTCGGCGACCGCCTCGCCGACGCCGGCTTCCTCCTTTCCTACAAGAGCGACTACCTGCTCCAGCGCAACTGGGTGCAGATCTGCATCATGGGCAGCTACACCCGCGAGACGATCGACAACATGCTCGCCGTCCTCCGCAAGCTCGCGGGCCGCAAGCAGCGCGCATGAGCATCCCCAGTTACTGACCGCTGGATCAACACGGCGCGCGGAAAGCCCACGGAACTTGCTCCGCGGGTTATGCGGTCCGCTCAAACGCGTCGACGCGCGGCGCGGCGTCGAGTAAGGTCGGCGCATGGGTACGCCGCTCGTGATCTCCGCCGCCGTCGCGCGGCGGTTGCTGCTGTCGGGGCAGGGGCTGGCGCGGCCACTGACGGGCGCGGCCGTTGACACGCCGGGCGAGCTGCTCGCGATGATCGAGTCGATGGGGTTCGTGCAAATCGACACGATCAACACCGTGGATCGGGCGCATCACCTGATCCTGGCGGCGCGGTCGCCCGGGTATCGGCGCAAGACGCTGGCGCACCTGCTCGAGACCAGCCGGCAACTCTTCGAGCACTGGACGCACGATGCGTCGATCATCCCCACGCGCTGGTTCGCGCACTGGCGGCCTCGGTTCGAGCGGTACCGGGCGGCCCAGTGGCACCGGCAGCAGATGGGCGAGGACGCCGATCGCGTGGTGCGGCGGGTCTTGAGTCGCGTCCGCAACGAGGGGCCGCTGATGAGCAAGGACTTCGAGGGCACCGGCGAGCGGCACCCGCGGGCGTGGTGGGGGTGGAAGCCGAACAAGGTGGCGCTCGATTACCTCTGGCGAATCGGCAAGCTGCACGTCGTCGCCCGGCGCGAGTTTCATAAGGTGTACGACCTGACCGAGCGGGCCGTGCCGGCGTGTCACGCGGCGAAGCGACCACGGGAGGCGGAGCACGTCGAGTGGGCGTGCCGGTCGGCGCTGGAGCGCCTGGGGACGGCCACGGTGCGGGAGATCAGCCAGTTCTGGCGCGCGATCTCGGTGCAAAAGGCGAAGGGTTGGGTGGAGCGGGCCGCGAGGGCCGGCGCGGTGATGCCCGTCGTGGTCGAATCGGCGGACGGGTCACGCCCGGTGGCGGCGTACGCGCTGGCGGACCTGCCCGAGCGGATCACGGCGCTTGCGGACACGCCCACGGGCATGCGGCTGCTCGCGCCGTTCGACCCGATCCTCCGCGACCGCGCGCGGGCCAAGCGGCTCTTTAACTTCGACTTCCGGTTCGAAGGCTTCGTGCCGGCGGCCCAGCGCAAGCACGGGTATTACGTGATGGCGGCGCTGGAGGGGGATCAGTTGGTGGGGCGGGCGGACCCGAAGTTTGATCGAACGGCGGGAGTGTTGCGGGTGCGGGACGTGCGCTGGGAGGCCGGCGTGCGGGCAACGCGGCAGCGCTTGGCGGCATTCGGGTCGGCGGCGGAAGACCTGGCGCGGTGGATCGGGGCGGTTGACGTTGAGGTTGATCATTGAATCTCCCTTGACGGCGGCGACGACCGGGGGTCTCCCCACAATATCCTTTGCACCTCCCGTCGCGCCCGGTAAGATGCGCCGCATCAAGTCAGCGCGCCCGCGTCCGTGGGTGCGCACCGTCTTACGTCGCGCCCGGGGGGAACATTTCTTCGGAGAATCGGATCATGTCCGAGACCTCGCGTGTGTCCGTCCGCCGTCGCCCCCGCCGCCGTCGCGCCTGGGCGCTCCTCGGGTGCGTCGTTTCGCTCGCCTGTCATTCCGGCCCGGCCCGCGCCGCCGACGCCAAGCTCGCCAGCCCCGAGAAGGTCGACGCCGCGATCAAGAAGGCCGTCGCCTACCTCTACGCCGCCCAGAACGACAAGGGCCACTGGGAGACGTTCGACACGATCTCGCCCGAGTGGAAAAAGGAGCCCGCCAAGCCCGAGGGCGGGCAGTTCGGGGGGCTCTCCTCGATGGCCGTCTACTCGATGCTCGACGCCGGCGAGTCGTGGAAGGACCCGCGCATCCGCAAGGGGATCGAGTGGCTGTACAAGCAGCCGATGATGGGCACCTACGCCGTCTCCTTCCGGTCGCAGATCTGGCAGTACCTCCCGCAGACGCCGGGCGTGAAGTCGGCCGCCCAGCGCGACTGCAACCTGCTCCTGTCGGGCATGAAGGCCAAGGGCGACGCCCGCGGGTTCTGGAGCTACTTCGTCAACGACGGCAACAACACCCGCTACGACCACTCCTGCTCGCAGATCGCCCTGCTCGGCATCTGGGGGTGCCAGCAGGCCGGCCGCGACGTCCCCGTCGCGTTCTGGAAGGAGGCCGAGCAGGCCTGGCTTCGCCACCAGCTCGAGGAGGGCGCCTGGTCTTACGTCTACCAGGGCACCGACCAGCACGGCACGCCGAAGATGACGATGACCCTCGCCGGGATCGCCACCCTCTTCATCTGCCAGGACTACGTCCACGTCATGGACGGCCTCAAGTGCACCGGCAATCAGCTCGACCCGCGCATCCAGGTTGCGGTGCAATGGGTCGAGAAGAACTGGGCCATGGCCGGCGCCGGCGGCGCCTACGGCAACTACGCCTTCGAGCGCGTCGCGATGGCGTCGGGGTACAAGTACTTCGGCGAGCACGACTGGTACAAGATCGGGGCCCAGGCCCTGATCGCCCGCCAGCAGCCCAACGGCTCCTGGGGGACGATCAACGACACCGCGTTCTCCCTCCTGTTCCTGACCCGCGGCCGCCAGCCCGTCATCGTCAACAAGTTCGAGTACGAGCTCGAGGGCGCCGCCCCGCGCCCGACCGCCGTCCGGCCGACGACGCCGACGCGCGTCGTCACCCCGCCCCCGCCCCCGCCGCCCCGCCCCGGCGTCAAGCCGCGCACCCCCACCGCCCCCGTCATGAAACCCCCGATGGTCGTCAAGCCACCGGACGAACGCCCGATCGACCCGGCCAACCCCGTGTACGTCGGCAACTGGGCCCAGCGCCCGCGCGACGTCGCCTCCTTCACCCGCTGGATGTCCTACGCCCTTGAGCGAAAGCTCAACTGGCAGATCGTCTCCAACCGCAGCCCCGTCGACGACTACCACGACGCCCCCGTCCTCTACATCGCCGGTAACCAGAAGCTCGACAAGCTCCCCAAGGACACCGCCGACCGCCTCAAACAGTACGTCGAGGACGGCGGCCTGATCTTCGCCAACGCCGACTGCGGCTCCGCCGAGTTCACCGACACCTTCAAGGCGCTCGGCAAGCAGTTGTTCCCGCAGTACGAGTTCCGCGAGCTCCCCGCCGACCACCCGCTCTACACGCTCCAGCAGTTCAAGCGCACCGGGTGGAAGAGCCCGCCCCCCCTGCTCTCGATGTCCAACGGCACGCGCGAGCTCATGATGATCTCGCCCGCCAACGACCTCGCCCGATTCTGGCAGATGAACGCCTACAAGGGCAACGAGCCCGCGTACGAGCTGATGAGTTCCGTCGTCCTCTACGCGTCCGACCGCCGAAACCTTAAGTTCAAGGGCGCCACCCACATCGTCCGCGCCGACAAGGACGTCCCGGACAACGAGCGGAAGTTCAAGGTCGCCCGCCTGAAGTGGAACGGCAACTGGGACCCTGAGCCCGGCGGGTGGCGCCGCATCGCCGCCGTCCTGCACAACAAGAAGGACGTCGACATCACCCCCGAGCCCGTCGACCTCGGCCAGGGCACGCTCGATGCCGCCACCCACCCGGTCGCCCACCTCACCGGCACCGGCCCGATCACCCTCTCCAAGGAACAACTCGCCGAGCTCCGCAAGTACGCCCTCAAGGGCGGCGTGATCCTCGCCGACGCGGCCGGCGGTAACTCGGAGATGAGCGAGGCCCTCCAGCGCGACCTCGTGCAGATCTTCGCCGGCTCCAAGCTCGAGCCGATCGGCGCCGACGACCCGATCCTCAAGGGCACCGGCGGCGAGCGCGACCCGATGTACGCCCCGGTTTACGTCAAGGCCAACGTCTTCGACGACCCCAACAAGGCCATGGGCGGCCTGAGCGGCCCGACGACGACGCCCGCCACGCCCGCGCGCCCCCCGCTGCCGACGGTCGGCCCGGACGGGAAGATCATTCCCCCGCCGCCGACCGGCGGCGCCGCCGACGACGCGCCCCCCGCCGTCCCGCCGGTCGTCGCCCGAAAGGACGACGACCCCGACACCGACGACCCGACCCCGGCCCCGCCGCCGCCGTCCGCGACGGCCATTCGGACGCTACTCCCCGCGATCGATTCCGCCGCCGCCA
>DATHXE010000260.1:0-3275 GCA_035459845.1 Tepidisphaeraceae bacterium
CCCGTCGACTCGGCCGTGGCGACCACGACCGGCCGCGCGTCGCGGCCGGCGGCGATGAGCTTCGTCTCCGCGGCCTCGCGGACCTGCGGGTCCGATGACGCCAGGTCATTGACGGCGGCGAACAGCGCGGGGTCGATTCGGGGGCGGGACGTCTGCGCCGTCGTAACGCCAGTTGTGAGGAGCACTGCGAGGAGGATCGCGCCGCGGAGGGTCATCGTGAAAGATCATACCAACATCTCGGGAGGGCGATGCTCCGTCCGAGCCACCGGTCCGGGTGCCATGCCCTCGCACCGCGCCGGCAGGTGTGGTGAGCGCCAGTGGTGCAATCGCGGGGCGTGGGCATGCCCCGGCGACGTTTGATTTGAAAGCGAGAACCGCTGGGGCATGCCCACGCAAGCCGACCGCGCCTTCACGGGGGCTGACCCGGATTGCGGCTCGCGAGGGCATGGCACCCGGAACCCGCGTCGAAACGACTCGGACGGAGCCTCGCCCTCCCGGCACCCGCATCACTTTCCCTTCTTGTACCGCTCCAGCCCTTCGCGCAGTTGCCGGTCGCCGGGCCGCAGGGAGACGGCGCGGGATTGGAGTGTCACCGCGTCCGCCGGGCGTCCTTGCGCGAACGCGATCTCGGCCGCCGTGTCGAGGTAGGCCGGGTTGTCCGCCTCCGCCTTGAGGGCCGCCTCGATCAGCCCGCGCGCCTCGTCCAGCCGCCGGGCGCCGCGCGCGCACAGCCACGCGACGCGGTTCTGCGCCGCGGCGTCGTCGGGGCGGGCCTTGCGTTCCTCGGCGGCGCGGGCGTACGCCGTCTCGAACAGCGCGTCGGCCTTATCCGCCCAGCCGAGGTCGCGCAGCGCCGGCACCGCGTCGATCGCGACGTCGTACGCGTCGGGGTTGAGCCGGGCGATCTCCCTCGCGTGCGCCTTGATCGAGTTGGCGTTCGCGCGCGCGGTCGCGTGGCGGAGGTACCGCCAGTGCATGTTGACCTCGAGCGCCTTGGCCGCGTCCGCCGCGGTCAAGCGGCGCGTGCCGCCGACGACGCCGGTCAGCCGCGCGCCCGCCGGGAGCCCGCCCTCGACGACGCGGCGCATCTGCTCGGCGGCAGCGAAGTCGTCCCCGCGGCGGCCGAGGATCAGCGACACCTGCAGGCGCGCCTCGATCGTCTCGAGCGGCTCGCCCAGCCCGGCCGCGTTCGACCCCGCGGCGATCGCCGCCGAATACTGCTGCTCCGCCGGCCCGACCAGCCCGAGCCGGTACGCCGTTTCGCCCGCGTCGGCGCGCGCCTTGGGCGTGTCCGCGGTGCAGAGGTACGCCGCCCGGTAGAGCGCCTCGGCGACGAGCGCGTGCCCGGCCCGCTCGTACGCCCGCCCGACCGTGTATTGAAAGTGCGGGTACGCGAGCCGGTTCTTCTGAGCTTCGAGGTCGTCGGCGAAGCCCTTGAGCGGGCCGTACTTCGCGTGCAGGAGGAACAGCAACTGCCCGTGATCGGTCTTCTCCCCGTCCGACCCGCGCGTGATCGTGGCGAGCGGGTTTCGCGCGTACCCCCGGCGGTGGGCGTCGGCGGCGTCGTCGAACCGCCCGAGGCGGACGTACGCGCCGGCCAGGTCGTAGAAGACGAGCACGACCTCGATCTCCTTGGTCGGGCTCTTGGCTTCCAACTCCAGCGCCTTTTCGAAGAAGGTCGCCGCCGCCGCGGGGGCCTTCCGCTGCCACGCCAGCCCGGCCAGCGCGACGTTGGGGGCCCGCTGGGTCTTCGCGTCGACCGCGTCGACCGGGATCGCGCCCGTCATCACCGCCTGGCGCAGCGCGCCGAGCATCGTCCAGCGCACGTCGTCCGTGGGCTCCTCGCGGATCAGCCGCCGCAGGATAGCCGGCGCGGCGTCCTTGCCGGCGTCCGCGACGACCCGCGTGACGAGCGACTTCCGCGTCGCCGGGTCCGGGTGCCCGTACGTCTTGAGCACGCCGCGGACCGCCTCGGGATCGTCGGGTCGGTCGAACGGGAGCCGGAGCAGCACCGCGCCCGCCGACTGGCGTAGGGTGAGGTCCTGCCCGTTCACCGCGTCGACCAGCGCGGGCCGCGCGGCCGGGCCGAGCGCCGCCAACCGCTCACTCGCCGCCGCCCGCGCGTCGGCGTCTTCGGACGTCAGGTCGCGGATCAGCGCAGCGGGATTGGGCGGTGGCGCGTCGGCGGCGACCGCGGCGACGAACGGGAACATCCCCAATACTAGAAAGAAGGTGAATCGCATCGGGGTGTGTCGGATTGCGTGCCGGGCATTATTGCGATTGCCCAGAATGGTGGCATGGGTACGGCCGTGAGGCCTTACCCGTGGTCGGTGCTGATCGGCGCTCGACGCGCTCCCCTTCGGGCGGCACTGTCGCTTGCCCTTCGGGTCGCGGCTAAACGGGGGACCCGGGGAGTGCCTTACTTCGGCGAGGCTTTCGCGGCGGCCTCGAAGCGCGCCATCTGCTTCTGCAGGAACACGTCGTTGGGTCGGAGCTTCAGCACGACACGCTCGATCCGCACCGCCTCGGCCGCGTTCCCGTTCAGCAGGTGCGCCTCGGCCAGCGTGTCCATGTACGCGAAGTTGTCCGGCACCATCCGGTGGGCCTCCTGCGCCCACTTGAGCGCCTCGGCCTTGTTCTCGCCCACCCGGGCGCAGAGCCACGCCAGGTTGTTCCGCGGCATCGGCGCGTCCGGCGTCTCGGCCAGCTGCGCTTTCAGGTGGTCGTACGTCTTGGTGAACAGCTCCTTCGCCTCGTCCGCGCGGCCCGCCTCCTTCAGCAGGGGGACCAGGTCGATCGTGATGTCCGGGTTCGTCGGCGATTGCCCGTACCGCGTCAACTCGGCGAGCAGCGTCTGCGCGGCCGCCTTGTCGCCCCTCTTCTGGGCCGCGCGGAGCTGGTGCCACGTCATCTCGTCGCGCATCGCCTGGTCGGCCGGGCTGCGGAAGGTCCGCCCGGCCTTGTGGATGAAGTCGATGCACTTTCCGATGTGCTCGGCCGCCGCCGCGTCGTCCTCGATTGCCGACGCGGCCTTAAACAACCGGTGGTGCGTCTCGCCGCGCTCCAGGTCGTCCAGGTCGTCGGACGACAGCCGCGCCGCGTATTCGGCCATCGCCAGGTCGTACCACGTGTTCACCATCAGGAAGTCGCCGACCGTCTTGCGGTGGTCTTCGCCCGCGATGCCCGCGGCGAACGCGCCCTGCCGGGTCGCGGTGGCGAGCACGCGCTGCCCGGCCCGGTCGTACGCCTTCGCCAGGCAGTACATCACCCGCGCG
>DATHXE010000261.1:0-4079 GCA_035459845.1 Tepidisphaeraceae bacterium
GCCGCCAGCAGGTGATCTACGGCGGGAAGAACGTCCCCCCGACGCAGATCCTCGGGTCGACGCCCGAGTACTTCGACGTCCGCGAGTGGGCGATCGAATCGGGCAGCGCGTTCACGGACCAGGACGTGAACAACATGGCCAAGGTCTGCGTCCTCGGGCAGACGACGGCGCGCAACCTGTTCGAAACAGAGGACCCGATCGGCAAGGAGATCCGCGTCGGGTCCGTGTCGATGCGGGTCGTCGGCGTCCTGGCGAAGAAGGGCGCGAGCACGTTCGGCCAGGACCAGGACGACTTCATCGTCGCGCCGTTCACCACGATCAAGTACCGCGTGTCGACCGGGTCCAACTCGTCGTCTTCGTCGGCGTCGGGGTCGTCGGCCGGGTCGGCGGCGGCGCAGGCGAGCGTGAACTCGCTCGACAATCCCTACCCGACCGGCGCCCCCAAGCTCTACCCCGAGCAGTCCGACGCCGAAGTGCAGAACAACCCGCGGTTCGTGCGGTTCCAGAACGTCAACAACATCATGGCCGCCGCCGCCTCGCGCGAGCAGATCCCCGAGGCCATCCGGCAGATCACCGAGGTCCTCCGCGAACGCCACCGCCTCCGGCCCGACGAGCCCGACGACTTCACCGTCCGCGACATGACCGAAATGCTCAGCGCGATCGGCAAATCGACCGAGCTGGTCGCCACGCTCCTGCTGATCGTCGCGGCGATCTCCCTCGCGGTCGGCGGGGTCGGCATCATGAACATCATGCTCGTCTCCGTGACCGAGCGGACGCGCGAGATCGGCCTGCGAATGGCCGTCGGCGCGCGGGCGCGCGACATCCTCGCCCAGTTCCTGATCGAGTCGATCGTCCTGTGCCTGCTCGGCGGCCTGATCGGCATCCTCCTCGGCCGCGGCACGTCCCTCCTCGTGCGCGCGACCCTGAGCTGGCCCACCGCGGTCTCATATCCGGCAATCTTCGGGTCCGTCGCCGTCGCCGCGACCGTCGGGATCGTCTTCGGCTTCTACCCGGCGTGGAAGGCGTCGCGGCTCGACCCGATCGAGGCGCTGCGATACGAATAACATTCGATTTCACTGATAACGCTGACATCGTCTTGTAGCCGGCCCGCTTGCAGGACGCGTCCCGAGGCGCTCGAAGACACGCGGCGCACAAGACATCAGACACCCCGCACGACAACATCGAGCTCTTCAATGTTTCCTCATCTGATCGACCAAGTCCGCGACTACCCTCAAGAGCGCCGCGGGACGCGCCCCGCAAGCGGGGCGGCTACAAGAGGGATTCGCGCGGTGTTCGCGCTCGCCGCGATCACCCTCCTCCCCGGCTGCCTCGTCGGCCCCGACTTCCGCGCCCCCGGCGCCCACACCCCCGACGGTTGGCTCGGCGCCGGCGACCAAGGCGGCCAGACCAGCGTGATGCGCCCGACGCCCGCCCAGATCGCCCAGTGGTGGCGGACGTTCAAGGACCCTAAGCTCGATTCACTGATCGACCGCGCCGTCGAATCCAATCTCGATCTGCGCGTGGCGACCAGCCGGGTGCGCCAGGCGCGCGCGGCCCGCGGCATCGAGGTGGCCGGGCTCCTGCCGAACGTCAACGTCTCCGGCTCCTACGACCGCGCGCGGACGAGGGCGGGTGGCTCATCCGACCTGTACCGTGCCGGGTTCGACGCGGGGTGGGAGCTCGACGTGTTCGGCGGCGTCCGCCGGTCGGTCGAGGCGGCCGACGCCCAGATCGACGTCGTCGTCGAGGACCGTCGCGACGTGCTCGTCACGCTGACGTCCGAAGTCGCGACCAATTACGCCGAACTGCGGGGCACGCAGGCCCGGATCGAGATCGCCAAGCAGAACCTGGCGACCCAGCGGCGCAGCCTCGCCCTGACCCGCCGGCGGCTCGAGGGCGGCTTCGTGACCGGCCTGGACGTCGCCAACGCCGAGGCCCAGGTCGCCTCCACCGAGTCGACCATCCCGACCTTCGAGGCCAGCGCGCGCCAGTCGATCTACGCGATCGCGGTGTTGCTCGGCCTCGAGCCCGGGGCGCTGGTGGAGGAATTGACCGTGGTCTCGCCCGTTCCGGTGACGCCGCCCGAGGTGCCGGTCGGGCTGCCGTCGGATTTGCTTCGGCGCCGCCCGGATATCCGCCGCGCCGAGGCCGAGGCCCACGTCGCAACCGCCCGGATCGGCGTGGCGACCGCGGACCTCTTCCCGCGCTTCTCCCTGAGTGGTGCATTTTCTCTCTCGGCCAGCCAGCTCTCGGGGCTCGGCAACTGGGCGAACCGGTCGTGGTCGGTCGGGCCGACGGTCACCTGGCCGATCTTCGAGGGCGGGCGGATCCGCTCGAACATCGAGGTGCAGAACGCCGCCCAGGAGCAGACGCTGATCGCTTACGCCGGGACGATCCTGCGGGCGCTGCAGGAGGTCGAGTCCGTCCTGATCGCGTACGCCAAGGAGCAGCAGAGCCGGGCGGCCACGATCCGGGCGGCGGCGGCGAACCGGCGGGCGGTCGACCTGGCCGAACGACTCTACGATCAGGGGAAGACCGACTTCCTCAACGTCCTGAACGCCCAGCGGTCACTCTTCCTGTCCGAAGACGCCCTGGTCCGCAGCGACGTCGAGCTCGCGCGCCAGCTCATCGCCACCTACAAAGCTCTGGGCGGCGGATGGGAATGGGAACTTCCGCCCCCGGGCGCGACGACGCGGCCGACACCGTAGGGTGGGCACCGCGCAACGAAAACGCGGCGACCCGATCGGGTCGCCGCTTTTCTTTCGCCGTCGCAACGATGGGCAGTGCCCTCCCTACCGGCCCCGCGGAGTCACGCTCACGCGCACCTTCTCCACTCCTCGCAAGAACAAAAGCTCGAGCTCATTCCCGACGCGCTCTTCGGTCAGGAACCGGTGCAGGTCGTCGACCCCGCCCACCGGCACACCGCCGATCGACACCAGCGTGTCGCCCTGGCGGACACCCGCGAGTTCGGCCGGCGAGTCCTTCTCGACATGATTCACCAGCACGGCGGTTTCGAGTTCCAGCCCGTGAAACCGGACGACGCGCCGCTGCACCGGCACGTCCATCCCGCCCACGCCCAAATAGCTCCGCTTGACGCGCCCGTCGCGCATCAGCCGGCTGGCGACGAACTTCGCCGTGTTGCTGGGAATCGCAAAGCAGATACCCTGCGCGCCCTGGATGATCGCCGTATTCACTCCCACGACCTCGCCGCGCGACGTGACCAGCGGCCCGCCGGAGTTTCCGGGGTTGAGCGCCGCATCCGTCTGGATCACGTTGTCCATCAGCCGCCCGGCGTAGCTGCGGAACGACCGCGCCATGGAGCTGACGACGCCCGCCGTCACCGTTGCCGCGAACCCGTACGGATTGCCCACGGCGATCACGAGTTGTCCGACCTTCAGTCCGGTCGAGTCGCCGAGCGTCGCCCAGGCCAGGTCGTGCCCGTCCACGCGCACGACGGCCAAATCCGTCTCCGGATCATCGCCCACCAACCGCGCCTCGAGCCGCCGGCCGTCCTCGAGGTGCGCCTCGATCCGCGCCGCCCCGTGGACGACGTGGCTGTTCGTGAGCACGAACCCGTCCGGCGTGAAGACGAACCCGCTTCCCGCCCCGGCGCGCTTGCCGGTCTTGTCCTTCACCTCAATGTTCACCACCGCCGGTCCGACGGTGCGGACCGCGCCGGTCACAGCCCGGCTGTACGCGTCGAGCGCCTCGGAATCATCGACGACGACGTCGCGCCAACGATCGGATGTCACCTCTGTCACGTTTCGCATGGGCAATGATAGGCCCGTCTCAGACGAAATGTCTAACCCGTCGCCTGCCCAGGCATAAATCGGAATGGGCGCGAATGGAATCGAACCATTACCCGGGGCTCTTCAGACCCCTGCTCTACCTTAGAGCCACACGCCCGATGGTCCCCCCTGCGGCGGGAATCCGACTCCACAGGAGTCGGCGTGGGAGATGGGTGACGGGTGGAATCGAACCACCAACTTCGGGCTTATGAGGCCCGTGCTCTGCCGTTGAGCTACGCACCCGTGAACGGCGATGGCGAGGCTCCGTCCGAGCCGCGGGAGCACACCGCG
>DATHXE010000262.1:0-9933 GCA_035459845.1 Tepidisphaeraceae bacterium
GGCGGTCGTGGTCGCGCGGTACATGGGGTTGGTCGACGTGTCGCGCGTCACGGTGCCGACTGACAAAGCGCTTCCGGCCGAGACCTTCGCAAAACTGCCGGTCGCCAATTACGTCGACTCACTCGTATACGGGCGCCTCAAGGAACTCGCGATCGCGCCGTCGGGGCGGTGCACCGATGAAGAGTTCCTCAGGCGCGCGTCGCTCGACATCGCCGGGGCCCTGCCGACGCCGGACGAGGCGCGAAAGTTCCTCGCCGACACCGACCCGGACAAGCGCAACAAGCTGATCGACCGGCTGCTCGAGAGTCCGACGTTCGCGGACCACTGGGCCAACAAATGGGGCGACCTGCTGCGGCCCAACCCGTACCGCGCGGGCGTGAAGGGCGTGTACCTGTTCGACCAGTGGATCCGGGACAGCTTCCGCCAGAACAAGCCGCTGGACCAGTTCGCGCGGGAGATCCTGACCGCACAGGGGAGCACGCACCGCTACGGCCCGGCCGTGTTCTTCCGCGACCGCCGTGAGCCGACCGAGGTCACGACGTTCGTCAGCCAGGTGTTCCTGGGCCTGCGGCTCGAGTGCGCCAAGTGCCACCACCACCCGAGCGAGAAGTGGAAGCAGGAAGACTTCTACCAGTTCGCCGCGTTCTTCGGGCAGATCAAGCGCAAGGGCCAGGGCATCTCCGCGCCGATCTCCGGCGAGGCCGAGTTCATCTGGACGGGCGCCAGCGGCAAGGGTGAGGTGAAGCACCCGGTCACGGGCGAGACGATGAAGCCCAAGGCGCCCGATGCCCCGCTGCCGACGCTCGCGGACGGCCAGGACCCCCGCGGCCTGCTCGCGGAGTGGGTCACCAACCCGGCCAACCCGTTCTTCGCCCGCGCGACCGCCAACCGCGTCTGGAACGAGATGCTCGGCCGCGGGATCGTCCACCCGGTCGACGATTTTCGCGTCTCCAACCCCCCTGCCAACGCGCCGCTGCTGGACGCGCTGGCCAAGGACCTGGCCTACCACAAGTACGACCTCAAGCACCTCGTGCGGACGATCGCGCGGTCGAACATCTATCAGATCTCGTCCATCCCGAACGAAACGAACTCGGCCGACGCGAAAAACTTCAGCCGGTATTACCGTAAGCGCCCCGCGGCCGAAGTAGCGCTCGACGCCGTCTGCGACGTCACGGGCGTCCCCGAAAACCTGGGCGGACTGGCCCCCGGCAGCCGGGCGACCCAGGTCTGGAACAATCGCCTCGACTCGGAATTCCTGGACGCGTTCGGCCGCCCCAACCCGAGCGCCGACCCGCCCTGCGAGCGGGAGCGCACGCAGAGCATCGTCCAGGCGCTGCACCTCATGAACTCGTCGAAGCTGACGTCGAAGATCGCCAGCCCGACCGGCCGGGCGGCGAAACTGGCCGAGGGCAAGTTCACGCCCCAGCAGATCGTGGAGGAGTTGTACCTGTCGGCGTATTCGCGCCTGCCGACGGCGGACGAAATGAAACTCGCGGTGGCCGCGTTCGCGGCCGACGGGGCAACGCGAAAGTCGGCGACCGAGGACGTCATGTGGGCGCTCGTCAACTCGGCAGAGTTCGTCTTCAACCACTGACCCAATGCGCGGCGAGTTCGTGACGCCGGCGGGCAGCGCGGCGCCTATCCGGGAGCCGTGTTTCACTCCACCACGACTTCGACAGTATGATCTCCGACGCTTAGAACCGCTCCGGCGCCCGTACCGCGCACCGTCTGCGAAAGGCGGATCGTTGAGGCACGTGCTTCTCATCATCCTGTGCTGGCCTGCGTGCGGCGTCGCCGCGGCCACCCCCGACTTCGACCGCGACGTCGCCCCCGTCCTCGTCGCCCGGTGCCTGGACTGTCACAGCGGGACCGACCCCAAGGGCAAGTTCGACCTCGCCACCCGCGCCCGCGCGATGGCCGGCGGTGAAGACGGCGTCTCCATCATCCCCGGCAAGCCCGACGACAGCCGCCTGTGGGAACTGATCGACGCCGGCAAGATGCCCCCCAAGAAGCCACTGCCCCAGGCGGAACGCGAGATGATCCGCGCATGGATCGCGGGCGGCGCCAAGTGGGGTTCCGATCCCATCGATCCCTACGCCCGCACGACGGCCGCCCGTGCCGGGAAGGACTGGTGGAGCCTTCGCCCGATCGCCCAAGTCGCCCCGCCCGCCGTGCGCGACAACGCATGGGCGCGGAACCCGATCGACCCGTTCGTCCTCTCTGCGCTGGAGTCGCGTGGCCTTCGCCCCAGCCCCGAGGCGGAGAAACGCCTGCTCATCCGCCGGGTCTACTTCGGCCTGATCGGCCTGCCGCCCACGCCCGCGGACGTTGACGCGTTCGTCGCCGACGCATCCCCTGATGCGTACGACAAGGTCGTCGACCGCTTGCTCGCCAGCCCGCAGTACGGCGTCCGCTGGGCCCGCCACTGGCTCGACGTCGCCCGCTTCGGCGAAAGCAACGGGTTCGAGTTCGACGAGTTCCGCCCCGACGCCTGGCCCTACCGCGACTGGGTCGTCGACTCGCTCAACGCCGACCTCCCGTACGACGAGTTCGCCCGCCTGCAGATCGCCGGCGACGTGCTCCGGCCCGGCGACCCGGCTGCCCTCCGAGCCACCGGCTTCCTCGTCGCCGGTGCGTACGACACGCCCGGTCAGGGCCAGCAGAGCCAGGCGATGCGGAAGGTCGTCCGCCAGGACGAACTCGAAGACGTCGTCGGCACCGTCGGCCAGACTTTCCTCGGCCTCACCGTCCAGTGCGCGCGTTGCCACGATCACAAGTTCGACCCGGTGCGGCAGGAAGAGTATTTCCGTCTGACCGCCGCGCTCGCCGGCATACGGCACGGCGTCCGCGACCTCCCCCTGCCGAAGGAGCAAGTCGCGGCCGCACGAACCCGCCTTCGGGCGGCGCTGGACGCACTGGCCGAAATCGAGCGCCCGGTGCGCGAGGCGATCCTCGCAAAGCGTGGCGTGGCGCCCGTTGCCTCGCCGACCCCAATCGCGACGTGGGACTTCCGCGACGGCGCGTTCGACCAGGCGGGCGACTTGCACGCACACCTGCGCGGCCGGGCGGAGCTGAAACCCGAGGGGCTGGTCCTGGTCGGCCGCGAGGGGCACGCGATCGCCGGCCCCCTTCCGACGACCCTCAAGGCCAAGACGCTCGAGGCGTGGGTCAAGCTCGCCAACGTCCGCCAGCGCGGCGGGGGTATGATCGGCGTCCAGAACCCCGCCACGTCGCAGTTCGACACGATCGTGTTTGGCGAGCGCGAGCCGGGCAAGTGGGTCGCCGGCAGCGACTTCTTCAAGCGCACGCGCAACCTCGACGCCCCGGCAGAAACCGCCGAAGACGCCCCGAACCGATTCGTGCACGTCGCCGTCACGTACGCGGACGACGGGACGATTGCCGTCTACCGCGACGGCAAACCGTACGGCCAGCCGTACAAGTCGACGCCGATCGAGTTCAAAGCGGGCGAGGCCGAGATCGTGATCGGCCTGCGCTACTCGCCCGCGAGCGGCGACCGACTGCTCACCGGCGTGATCCGCCAGGCCGCCGTGTACGACCGCGCCCTGTTCCCCGACGAGATCGCCGCCTCGATGGCCGCCGCCCAGGCGCGCCCCTCGCGCGACGAGGTCGCCGCCACCCTCGCCGAGCCCGCCAAGTCGCGCTGGCAGGCCATTCGCGATCAGCTCGCCCGTGACGCCGTGCTCGCTTCCGGCAATTCGGGCCGCGTCTACGCCGTCGCGCCCAAGCCGCCCGAGAAAACCTTCCTGCTCGCCCGCGGCAACCCGCAATCGCCCGGCGTCGAGCTCTCGGCCGGCGGCGTGGCCGCGATCGGCGACGCCCGGCTCGCCGACTTCGCCCTGCCCGTTGACGCCCCTGACGACCGCCGCCGGATCGCCCTCGCCCAGTGGGTCACGAGCCCCGCCAACCCCCTCTTCGCCCGCACGATCGTCAACCGACTCTGGCACCACCATTTCGGCGCCGGCCTGGTCGCGACGACGAGCGACCTCGGGTTCAACGGCGGCCGACCGTCCCACCCGCAGCTCCTCGACTACGTCGCCGGCGAACTGACCTCTCGCAAGTACAGCCTCAAGGCCCTGCACCGCCTGATCGTCACGTCCGCGACGTACCGCCAATCCTCGCGCCCCGTGCCCGCGAGCGCCAAGGTGGCCGCCGCCGTCGACGCCGACAACCAGTTGCTGTGGCACAAGTCGCCCGTCCGCCTGGAGGCCGAAGCCGTGCGCGACGCCGCCCTCGCCATCGCCGGCGACCTCGACCCGACCCTCGGCGGCCCCGGCTACAAGGAGTTCGTGGTCACGATCGCCCCCGGCACGCCGACGAACCTGTACCTCCCCCTCCCGCCCGACGCCCAGCCCGTGAACCGCCGAACCCTCTACCGCGCCTGGGCCCGCGCCGGACGCAACGGCCTGCTGGACGCCCTCGACTGCCCCGACCCCTCCGCCGCCGCCCCCTCCCGCGCCCGCACGACCACCCCCACCCAGGCCTTGGCCCTGCTGAACAACGCCGCGATGATGCGCGCCGCCGAGTCCCTGGCGAAGCGCCTCGAGCGCGAGGCGGACGGGGTCGATTCGCGAATTACGTTGGCGTATCGATTGGCGTACGGACGGTCGCCGAGCGGCGATGAGTTGGCGACGGCGCGAATCGCCGTCGAGAAACACGGGCTCGTCGTCCTCGCGCGGGCGATTTTGAACAGCAACGAGTTCCTGTTCGTGGAGTGATGCGCAAGAGACTGGCGGCGGCCCCGGCGCGAATGGCGCGGATCGGCCTTCAACACCCCTCCTCAACATCGAAATGTTGAGTTACTGGAGGCGACGAATGGACACCTTCGCCCACCACCTCAGCCGCCGCGGCTTCATGTCCTGGGTCGGCGGAGGGCTCGCCAGCGCGTCGCTCGCGTCCCTCCTGACGCGCGACGCGCTCGCCGAACACGCCGAATCGCCCACCGGCTCGCCCCACTTCGCCCCCAGGGCCAAGCGCGCCATCCACATCTGCCTCGTCGGCCCACTCAGCCAGGTCGACAGCTTCGATTACAAGCCCGAACTCGCGCGCATGCACGGCAAGTCCCTCGTCGCCAGCGAAAAACCCGACGTCTTCTTCGGCCAGGTCGGCCTCCTCCGCCAGAGCGACTGGGCCTTTCATCGCCGCGGCCAAACCGGCCTGTGGGTCTCCGACCTCTTCCCCCACCTCGCCCGGCGCGCCGACGAGCTCTGCGTCATCAATTCGATGGTCGCCGAGACCAGCAACCACACGCCCGCCGGCTTCCAGCAGAACACCGGCTTCCGCCTCAACGGCTTCCCCGCGCTCGGCTCCTGGCTCAGTTACGGCCTCGGCAGCGAGTCCGAAAACCTCCCCGCGTTCGTCGTCATCCCCGACGCGCGCGAGCTCCCCGCCGGCGGCGCGATCAACTGGAACAACGGCTTCCTCCCCGCCCGCCACCAGGGCGTCGTCATGCGCGCCGGCGGCGCCGGCCCGGCCGTCGACGACCTCTTCCCCGCCCGCCCCGTCGCGCCGGGCGCAGACTCGGCCGCGCGCGACCTGCTCGCCGGCATGAACCGCCGGCATCTGGCCGACCGCCACGGCGCAGACCCCGGGGGCGCCCTCACCGCCCGCATCCGCAGCTACGAGCTCGCCGCCCGCATGCAACTCGCCGTGCCCGAGGTGACCGACCTCGCCGGCGAATCCGAGTCGACGCGCGAGATGTACGGCCTCAACGGCGCCGAGACCGCCGACTTCGGCCGCGCCTGCCTCCTCGCCCGCCGCCTCGCCGAGCGCGGCGTCCGCTTCGTCCAGCTCTTCTCCGGCGGCACCTTCGGCAGCCCCCGCCGAAACTGGGACGGCCACGAGGACATGGTCAAGAACCACGCCCAGGAGGCCCTGCGCATCGACCAGCCCGTCGCCGCATTGCTGACCGACCTCCGCCAGCGCGGCATGCTCGACGACACGCTCGTCCTGTTCACCACCGAGTTCGGCCGAACCCCCTTCACCCAGTCCGCTGCCAACGTCGTCGGCAAAGGGCGCGATCACAACCAGTACGGCTTCTCCGTCTGGCTCGCCGGCGGCGGCTCAAAGCCCGGCACCGCCTACGGCGCCACCGACGACGTCGGCTGGAAGTCCGTCGTCAACCCGACCCCCTGGCACGACTTTCACGCCACCGTCCTCCACCTGCTGGGCATCGATCACGAGCGCCTGACCTACTACCACAACGGCATCCGCCGGCGATTGACCAACGTGCACGGGGAGGTCGTGAAGGGCATCGTCGCGTGAACAGCCGCGATCCCTCTCCCAGCCGCGCCAATGGTTATCGTCCGCGTTTCCGCGTGTTCGCGGCGGGGAGAGGGCGGGGGTGAGGGGCGAACGTCAAATCGCGCAGGCCGCGCACTCGTCCCCACAAATGCGGCATTGGCGCTCGCCGCCCCGCCGCGATAGCAATTGATGTGCGTGCCACGCCGGTTGGCGCGGCCGGGAGAGGGGCCAACCCTACGCGCTCTTCACCCCGGGCGCTGGCGTGGGCGCCGGCTGCCGCTCGTTGTGCTTCACCAGCCGCACCCGCCGCCCCTCGCGCGACCACTCCACCTGGTTCATGTACGCCTCCATCAGGAGGATCCCCCGCCCCGTCAGCTTTTCCAGGTTCGTCTCGTCCGTCGGGTCCGGCACGTGCGTCCGCTGAAACCCCGGCCCCTCGTCTTCCACCGAGAACTCCGCCGAGTCCGGCCCCACCCGCCACTCGATGTGCACGCGCTTCGACCGGTCCAGTTTGTTCCCGTGCTTGATCGCGTTGATCAGCGCCTCTTCGATCGCCAGCTTGATCGCGAACTGCGAGTCCGGGTCGTACCCCCACCGCTCCACGTCCTCGCGGATCAGCCGCTGCACCTCGCGGGCCGCCCCGTAATCCGATGCGATCGTCATCTCGTTCATCGGCCCGGGGGCCGACGAGCCCGGCGAGGCCCCGGCGGCCGCCTCGGACGGGCGCGCGCCGGCAGACAGGTCCGACGGGGGTCGGCCCTCACTGCCACGCCCTCTGCCACCCGTCGGGGTCATCCGCTCCTCGTGTTCGTCCGGTGCGCCGGTCGTCCGCTCGCCACACTCTGGCTCACCGTCCCTCGCCCGGATTCAACGTCCCGGCGGGGAAGGCCGTGTTCAGTTATCGTCCGATATTGCGGCAGACGTGAGATTTGGCCGGCCGCCCGACAGCTCAGGTGAAGCTCGCCAGCGCGTCCTCGCGCCGGGGCAGGATTTTGAACAGCTTGTTCAGCTTCGTGATCTCGAACACTTCCATGATCTGCGGCCGGATCGACGCCAGCCGGAGTTGCCCGTTCTGCTGCTTCACCCGGTTGTTGACGTTGATCAGCATGCCCAACGCGGCCGACGACAAATGGTCGACGTTCGCGAAATCCAGCAGAATCTTGGGCCGGTCCTTCGCCTCGGCCAGCGCGATCAGGCTCTGCCCGATCTCGGAGATGTTGGCCTCGTCCAGGATCTTCGAGTCGACGAAGTCGACCATCTTCACGTCCTTGTGGTCGCTGACGGTCAGGCGCTGGGTGGCTTCGGGCATGGTCGATAAGTCCCAATGGGAGGGCAGAGTTGGCGGCGCGAAAGCAATGCCCGGTCACAGTAAAACCGGGGGGTTTGCGTGTCAAGGTAAACCCGACGACCCGCCACCGCCAGTCTGCCGTCGTATCGACGCACGTGCCCGACAAGCCGGGTCCGGAGCCCGGGGCGACGGGCCGGATTCTTCCTCGGAATCCACCACCCACGTCACGATGGGTCAGTCCCCCCTCGCGGCACGTACCCGCATTCCGGACACCGCTCCGGCGTCGCCCGCAGGTCGTACCCGCACTTCGGACACAGCCCCCGCCCCCGCGCGGCTCGCCGCCTCCGACGCCACCACGCCGCCCCCCGCCACGCCGGCGCCACCGCCAGCAGCGCCGCCAGCAGCGGGTACGGCACGACGACCCGTACGCAGTCGTACCGGGCGAACTCCGTCTGCGACGGATATGACTCGTAGTCGATGCCCATCGTCGTGAGTGGCCGCCCGAGCCGCCCGTTGCCAACTGCCGGATAGCCGCCGACCGCGATCGGGCGAGCGACGATGTACGGCGGATAATTCGCGACCACGCGTCGTACTTCCGCGTCCGACAGCGGCTCGGCCGGACGAAGAAACCCGACCACTAACCCGCCACCCCCCGATCGGACGTCCGACACGTACGGCCACGCGTGCCGCCGGACGTACTCCGGCGCGTGCATGACGTACACGCCCTCGGCGACCCAATAACTCCGCACCCACATCACCCCCGCCGCGAGCGCAAGCAGCAGCAGCAACCCCGTGACGCCCGCGAAGATCAGTCCCAACATGCGCCGCATGATCGATCCGATCCTCGATCGTTTCCAATTCAACCCAGCGGGCTAGCCGCTTCAGCGGCTAATGGGAGACCCAGACGCGCTCGATGAGCCACTAAGAATCCCTACTTCGGCGGCACCGACCGCGTGTGCCGGTGCGCGTGCCCGTCCGCCTCGAACGTCGTCTCGACAAGTTGCTCCGTCTCAGCCGCCACGTGCGCCCCCTGCCGCACCGGCCGCCGCCGCTCCCACGTCGCCGCCGCCCCCGCCAGCAGCAACAGCGCTAAGACGCACGCCGGCCCGGCGAGTTCCGTCACCCCGCCCCCGACAACCGCCCACCGCGCCAGCCGCACTTCCCAATCCGACGCGCGCGCCGCCGCCGAAAATTCGATCGCCCCCGCGTTCACCGCCACCGCCCCCCCCGGCCCCTCGAACCGCCCCGGCCAGAACCGGGCGTCGACCCCGTCCGGCGCGGGCGTGATGCGCTTCAACTCAACTGGCGGGCGCTCGCCGAGAACCGCCGCGCCGTACTCGCCCGGCGCCGCGCTCGCCGCCACCCAGTCGAGGCACGCCGACCACAGCACCACGAACCCCGGCGTGCGCGCGAACGCCGGCGAGTCGAAGTTGATCCGAACCTGCCGCACACCGTCCGTCTCGCGCACGGACACGATCGCCCGCGGGGCCGGCACGGGCGCGGCATTTCCCGTCGGCGCAAGCACCAGCACCGTCGTCCACTCCGACCCCGGCGTCGGGCCGACCGTCGTCCCCGTCGACAGCGCCGCCAGGTCGCCCGGCGGAACGGCCACAATCGCCGGATGATCGCCAACCGCTCGCGGCAAGGCCGGTGGAAACGCGTAACCCTCCGCGAGCGTGTCCGTCAGCACCACCGCCGGCTCCGACGCGCGCGGGCCGCCCTCCCCCGCCGACAACCGCGCCACCGCGACCGCCGGCCCGCCCGGCCCCGCAGGCCGGTGCCGCCGATACGCCCCCAGCACGCGCCGAACCTCCTCGGGCAGCGGCGTCCGCTCCTCGACCGCCGGCCAACTCGGCTCCCGCACCAGCCACGCCGCGTCGTTCGCCAGGGCCGCGTCCCCTGCCGCCGATCCGTCCACGCCGAGCAGCCGTGCCTCGATCTCCGGCGCTTCGCCCGTCCCGGCCGGCAGGTCGACGAAATGCGCCTGCGACGCGCCGCCCGCGAGCGCCAGCAGGCGCTCGACCGACCGCCCACCCGAAGTAATGCGGAGCAAACGGGTCGTAGGCGCCGTCGCCCGCGTCACCACCATCACCTGCCCCGCCCGGGCGGCGAACCGCTCGATTCCAGCGTCCGCCGCCACCGGCCCGGCGGGAACGACGATCACCCGCGCCGCGTCCGCGCCAATATCTCGGTCCGTCAGCACGATCGCGTCGCCCGTCGTCGCGCGAACCGCCGCACTCAACTCTGCCGCCGTGTCCACCGCCGTCCGCGGCGCCTTCGCGACCGCCGATACCAAACCCCCAGCCTCCACCACAGCCGACACGTCCGACACCGCCGGCACGAACCGTACGCGCAACCGCACCTCCCCCGCGCGCCCCGCCATC
>DATHXE010000263.1:0-6037 GCA_035459845.1 Tepidisphaeraceae bacterium
CCGAGTGTGAAACGGCCGGCGCCCCGGACGGGTACGTGTACGAGGAGATTGGCGAGTGTCTGCTAACTATGGGCCGCCGCGACGAGGCCCGCCCACACTTCGCTCGCGCGCACGCGCTGCTTTCTGTCGACCCGTGGTTCCCGCCCAACCAGCCCGACCGCCTGGCCCGCCTCAAGCAACTCGGAGAAGGATCATGACTCCACCCGCCCGACGATGGTCGTTCGTCGTCGCCACGTTGCTGTCCGCCACCGTTGCCGCCGCGGCCGACAAGCCCTTCGTCATCACCGTCGTCGACGCCCAGACCCGTCGCGGCGTCCCGCTCGTCGAATTGACCACCACCAACCACGTCAAGTTCATCACCGACTCCGCCGGCCTCGTCACGATCACCGATCCCGACCTCCTCAGTCAGAAGGCCTTCTTCTCCGTCTACTCCCACGGCTACGCGTTCCCCAAGGACGGCTTCGGCTTCGCCGGTCGCGCCATCGAACTGAAACCCGGCGGTGAGGTCACGCTCGAGATCAAGCGCATCAACATCGCCGAGCGCCTCTACCGCACGACCGGCGGCGGCATCTACCACCACTCGATCGCCGCCGGCCGAACGGCCCCGATCGCGCAGCCCCTCCTCAACGCCGAAGTGCTCGGCCAGGACTCCGTCCAGCGCGTCGTCTACAACGGAAAGCTCCACTGGTTCTGGGGCGACACCAACCGCATGCAGTACCCGCTCGGGCATTTCGGCATGTCCGGCGCCACCAGCGACCTTCCCGGAAAGGGCGGCCTCGACCCCGCCGTCGGCGTCAACTACACCTACTTCGCCGACCCCAAGTCCCACTTCGCCCGCCCGATGGTCCCCGGCCAAAACCTCCGCTGGCTCGACGCGTGCTTCACGCTCAAGGACGCTTCGGGCAATGATCGCATGTACGCCAAGCTCGACATTCTCAAGTCGCTCGCCGAACCCGTCGGCCGAAAGCTCATCGTCTACAACGACGCCACTGACCAGTTCGGCGACGTCCTCACCTACGCCGCCAAGGACGAACCCCTTTGCCCCGGCGGCCATCCCATCCGCCACACCGTGGCCGGCGTGGAATACCTCTACTTCCCCCAGCCCTACGCGCTCTTGCGCGTCAAAGCCGACCTGAACAGCATCAGGACCCCCGCCGCCTACGAGGGCTATACGCCGCTCCTCCCCGGGACGCGCTACGCCAAGGCCGACACGAAGATCGAGCGCGACAACTCCGGCAACCCCGTCTGGGCCTGGAAGCCCAACACCCCGCCGGTCAACGTCGACCAGCAGAACGACCTGATCAAGCGCGGCCTGCTCAAACCCGAGCAAGGGTTCAACCGCCCCGTCGACGTCGACTCCGGCCAGACCCTCCACACCCACAACGGCAGCGTGAACTGGAACCCGTTCCGCAACAAGTGGGTCATGATTCATGGCGTCCTGGGCGCAAAGGACGCCCCCTCCACCCTCGGCGAGATCTACTACAGCGAGTCCGACTCCGACCAGCCCCACGGCCCGTTCACGCGCGCCAAGAAGATCCTCACCCACGACCGCTACTCGTTCTACAACCCCAACCACCACCCCGTCTTCGACCAGCAGGGGGGCCGGGTCATCTACTTCGAAGGCACGTACACGTACACGTTCAGCCGCAGCGAAAAGGAAGGCCCCACGCCCCGCTACGACTACAACAACATCATGTACCGGTTGGACCTCGCCGACCCACGCCTAAAGCTGAATTAGGTTTGCGGTCTCCCTCGTGTTCAGGTCACCGCCCGGAGTCCCGAAACAGCAGCACCGCGTTGACGGCGCACAACGCTACGACTCCCAGCGTCGGCAGCGCCCGCGCGTCCACGCCATCGCGCACGAGACCCGAGATCAACCCGATCATCCAAAATGCCCCGAGCAAGACGTTCACCACCGCGAGCCCGCCGTTGAATAGTCCCTCCCGAACGTACACGGTCGTCAGCAATCCCACCGCGAGGAGAAGGACCAAAGGGATTTCCGCCCCAGGCAATCGGCGGGAGCTTAAGACCACGCAGAGCCAAGGCGCCGCGACGCCCGCCTGCGCGATCGCGCCAACGAGTGCTGCGCGCGTTATCCAGGTCACTTCGCCTCCGACTCCGATAATCCACCACGCCGCGCCACTACCACCCCACCCGCCCCATAAACATCAACTTGGAAAGATTTGTAAAGTCCCCACGAAAACCCGTCGATATCCCCAATGTAGCCTGTGGGTCTCCGGCCTTTTGGCCGGGCAGGCTGTTCAGGGACCGGAGTAACGGCGAGCTCCGGTCTCTTTTTATGCGCACACCGAACGCATCGACCCGTCCCGATCCCTCCGCAGACTGCTAGAACAAGTCGGGGCACAGTGCACGGGCTCCGCCCAGCGCCGTCCCGGATCGAGCTGACCAAGAACCCCTACCGCCGCTTCACGATCACGATCGACTGGTCGTCGTTCGGCTCGTCCCGTCCCTGCCACGACCGCACCGCCTCGCGGAACAGCTTGAGCAGCACCGCCGGCGACTCGTAGCGGTTCGCGTCGAGGATCTCAATCACCCGCTCCACGCCGAACATCTCGTGGCTGTTTCCGGGGACCATCGCCTCAAAGATCCCGTCCGACATCACCACGAGCATCCCGCCCGGCTCCAACTGCACCGGCGTAGTCTGGTCTGCCGCGAACACGTCCTCCACCCCGATCGGCGGGGCAGGGGGCTCGAGCACCTTCACCGGCTCGTCCGGCGACGCCCGGTACAGCACCGGCCCGTGACCCGCCGACGACCAGGTCAGCTTCCCGTCGCACGCCAGGCACCCGAGGAAGACCGTCACGAAGTGCCCGAGCTTCAGGTCCTTCGCCAGGCGCGTGTTCACCTGCGTCAGGATCCACCGCGGGTCGCAGTTCAGGTCCGACAGTGCCCGCGCGAGCGTCCGCGCCTGCAAGACCTCCAACGCCGGCGCCAGCCCGTGACCGGCCGCATCCCCCAGGAACACCGCGAGTTGCCCGTTCGAGTTTTCCCACAGGTCGTACGTGTCGCCCCCGGTGACCGACGCCGGCAGCGTCCACCCGACCGCCTCAAGCCCCTCGAGCTCCGGCGGGCGCGCGGGGAGCAGCGACTCCTGGATCCCCTTCGCCAGGTCCATCTCCCGCCGCAACTCGACCACCTGGATCGCCTCGTTCTGCAGGTGATATCGCTGGATCGCCACCCCGCCCTGCGCGCACAGCAGGGCGATCGACTCCTCGTCCTCGGCGGTGAAGATCCCGCCCGTCTTGTTCACCGCCTGGATCACGCCGATCGCTCGCCCCTTCAGGTCGAACATCGGCGCGGTGAGCAAGTTACGAGTGACGAACCCCGTCCGCTTGTCCACGTCGCGGTTGAACCGCGCGTCCGCGTACGCGTCGGGGATGTTCAGGAGCGCACCCGCCTGGAACACGCTGCCGACGATCCCCGCCGTCGAGGGCACCCGAATTTCCGACGCCCCCATCGCCACCTTCGTCCAGAGCTGGTCGGTCACGCGGTCGTGCAGGAAGATCGACGCCCGCTCGGCCGTCAGCAGCGCCGCCCCCGCGCGGGCGATCTCCGACAACAGCTTGTCCAGGTCCGCCGTGACCGCGAGCAGGCGCGAGACCTCGAGGATCTCCCGCATTTTCTCGGCCGAAATGGTGGACCGTGGCCCGGACACGCACCTAATCGTCAAGAGTTGAGGTGTGATTGTCAATTCCGGTCGGCTGGCGCGACTGTCCGTTAGATGTATGAGTTGGGAGGGCGAGGCTCCGTCCGAGCCGCGGGGGCGCCCCGCGGGCACGTCGCGAACGGCTCGAACGGAGCATCGCCCTCCCCGACGCCAATCTCGCTCAGGATTTCTCGCTTCGCGAGACCCGCCCGCTGAAGCCGACTCGCCGACCGGCGTCAAATCGCGCCCGGTCTATTCCACTTGACCCGCGCCTGCAGCAGATCGCCCCGATACCCGTTCTCTGGGAATGCCTCCCCGTCCATCACGATCGATTCGGTCGCAGTGACGCCGCACGTGTGGAAGTTCCCGTACTTCCCGAACGCCGTCGCCAGCTTCCCCTCGCCCGGCCGCATTGGGAGCACGATGCGCTCCGTCGCCTTCACCAGCCGGAGCGACTTCCGATCTACCCGCGCGCAATACAACGGCGTGCGAAACCGGAACTGCTTCGCGTTCTTCTCGTCCTTCCGCGTGTACGCGAGGTACAGCCCGTCCGCGTGGCTCAGCCAGTGCTGCTGCGTCGTCGACATCGTCAGCGGCAATCCACCGTCCCACGCCCACGCCGTCGGCTCCGCCCATTGCATGCCGTCGTCCGATGACGTCACGTAGCCGCGCTCGTCCTCCGCCCGAATCGTCATGTAAAATCGCCCGCCCGATTTGACAACCGACGGCTCGAGCAGCCCGCGTCCCTTCGTGTTCCGCAACTCATTGCCGATGCCCTTGATCGCCAGTTCTCGCCCGTCGAACGAACACCGCGCCGTCGCCACCGACCGATCCGCCCGACCGCGCGGCCCGAAACTGATCGGGATCAGCACGTCGCCGTCGTCCATCACCGACCGCTGCCCGCACCCGCACGTGTAGATCAGCGCCCCGCGCGGGTCGTCCCACTTCAGCACCTTCGGCTCAGTCCATTTCCCGTCGCGCGTCCGCACCGTGTACACCGGCTGCCTGAACGGCTGCGGCGTCGCCAGCTTGTTGTTCCGGTAGAACACTGTGTGCCCGATCGCCAGCACGGTATCGGTCTTCGCGTGGTATTCCGGCACCACGTCGCACACGCCCTGGTCCATCCCAGCCGCCACGGGGTCGTGGGGCGCGATCGCGTTGTCGGGCGCGTCCGCCTTGCGCCGCCCCAGGCCCGGGATCACCTGCGGGTCCGCCCACGTCGCCGCCGCGTCGTCGCTCGTCGACCAGTGCACCGGCCCGAACACGTCCGACCCGGTGATTGACTGTATGGTCATCAGCACGGTCGACTTGCCGCCCGCCGTGGTAGGCGGGATCAACGTCGGCCGCGGGTGGAACCAACTCGTCCCGGCCTTCCGCCCCTCCCGCACCACCACGTGTTCGACCGACGCGATCAGGTCCGCCGACTCGCCCTCGTCGGCCCCGCGCGCGACGAGTGGCGCGAGCCCGACGGCGACGCTGGCCTTCAATACACGTCGACGCGAGTGGCGCGGTATCTCCATGTCCCACCATACCACCGCGCGCGAGGTGTCGTTCAGGACGGTCCTCGATCGTCAGTACTGCGGCCCACCCGGGTTGATATCCTTGTTCCACAGCAAAATCCCCCCCGCCATCGACCGCGCGTTCTTGAACCCCTGTTGCCGAAGGATCTGCGTGAACTGCAGCGACCGCATCCCGCTCTTGCAGTGGACGACGATCTCCTCGGCCTCCTTCCCCTTGAGCTGCCCGATGTAGCTCGCGACCTGCGGCAGCGGCATCAGCTGCGTGCCCTCGATCTTCGTGATCTCGAACTCGTTCGGGTTCCGGCAGTCAATGAACGTGAACTTCGTGCCCGCGTCCAGCTTCGCCTTCACGTCGCGCGGCGTCACTTCCCAGTCCGGCTTGAACTGATACCCCGGCGGGAGCCCCCGCGCGTCCAGCGACGGGTCCGGCTTCGCCCCGGCGGCGAACGCGCCCGACTTGGTCTTCTGCACTTCCTCCTTCGTCTCGGCGAGCGACTTCTCGTCCAGGATCGGCATCCCGCAGAACTGCTCGTAGTCGATCGGCTCGGTGATCGTCGGGTTGGTCCCGCACACCGGGCAGGTCGGGTCGCGGCGGATCTTGAACGTCCGGAACTCCATGTCCAGCGCGTTGAACGTGAGCAGCCGGCCGATCAGCGGCTTGCCCAGGCCCAGGATCAGCTTGATCACCTCGTTCGCCTGCAGGGTCCCGATGATCCCCGGCAGCACGCCCAGCACGCCGCCCTCGGCGCAGCTCGGCACCATGCCCGGCTCCGGCGGCTCGGGGTACAAACACCGGTAGCACGGGCCCTTCTCCTTCGTGTCCGGGTTCTGCAGGTGCGGCGCGAACACC
>DATHXE010000264.1:0-20753 GCA_035459845.1 Tepidisphaeraceae bacterium
TGACGGGTCGCCCGAGACCATCTCGAAGCCGAGCTTCTCGTAGAACGCGCGGGACGCGGCAAGGTCCTTGACCGCAAGGCTGATCGAGAAGATACCGAGTCGCATGTGTGCATCTCCCGAAGTGCGGGTCGTTGGGGAAAATCGTGTGACAGCGACTCACTTCCATGTCGTGCCGGAACTACTTGCGCAGGTCGACGCACACCACCCGTTTCCCGTCCCGCGCAAAGTACAACCCGTCCGCCAGCGCCCCGCCCGCGCGAACGCCCCCGCCCAGCACTGTCGCCCGCGCCGTTTCCTTGTACCCCTCCCCTGTCGCCGACACGCGCACCAACTCCCCGCCCTCCGTCAGCGCCAGCACGGCGTCGCCCGCGAGCATCACCGTCGCCGCGCCAAACCCGTCCTTCGCCCACTTCACCTTCCCCGTAGCCCACTCGGCACACCGCAGTTCGCACCCCGTCTCCTGCCGGCCGTGCACGCCGTACAAGTGCCCCCCGAACAGCACCGGCGTCGCGTAGTGCGCCGACAGAGCCTCATCCCCCTCCCACACGACCGTCGGCCGCGCCTCGCCCCACGTCAGCAGCGCCGCCCCCACGCCATAACTCGCCGTCAGGAAGATCCGATCCCCCGAAACGACGGGCGACGCCGCGTTCACGCTCGCGTTCGTCCGCGCGCGGAACTTGTACGCCCAATCCACCTCACCCGACTCCGGCGCCAGGCTCACCAGCCCGTCCCGCGTGAGCGACAGCACCCGCCGCTTCCCCGCCACCGTCGCCGCGACCGGCGACGAGTACCCCGCCTCGTGCTCCGTCGCCTGCCAGAGCAACTTCCCCGTCGCCGTGTCGAACGCGACCACGCCCGCGCCCTTCCCACCCGCCTTTCCGCCGACATTGACGATCACCGCCTTCCCCTCGACCAGCGGCGAGCACGCCATCCCGAAATAGCCTTCGTCCGACTGAAACGCCTTACGCGTGTCGACCGCCCACACCTCTTTTCCGGTCGCCGCGTCGTGGCATGCCAACACCCCCGCCGCGCCGAGCGTGAACACGCGCCCGCCGCTCACCGCCGGCGTCGCGCGCGGCCCATCGTCGAAATCGAACTTGTCCTGATACGCCGTCGGGTGCTCCGCCCGCCAGACCGCCTTCCCCGTCCCCGCCTCCAGGCACTCGAGCACCTCGGCGTCCCCCTCCCGGTGAAACACGAACACCCGCCCGCCCGCCACCACCGGCGAACTCCACCCCCGCCCGGCCTTCCTCTCCCACACCACCTTCGGCCCACCCGCCGGCCAAGTCGCCGCCAGCGCCGTCGCATCCCCCGCATACTTCCCGTCCCTCGCCGGCCCCAGAAACTGTGGCCACTCGGCGCGCTCCGCGCCGGAAACGGTCATCGTCCACGCGAGAATCAGCAGGGGGGTCACGAGTCGCACGCGCTCATCATCCTCCGCCGCGCTCCGGTCGACAAGCGGCCCAAGTAGCTCAACATTCCGATGTTGAGGAGCGGCGTTCGAATGAAATGGCTCGTAGCTCGCAAGTCCGGCTTCCGCGCCCCTCCTCAACATCGGAATGTTGAGCTACTCAGGAGCTGCTGGAGGACGGGTCCACTTTTCCCATCGAACGCCGTCGCCCCGCCCCGATACAACAATCGTCCGCCCCCACGTCCCCCGGAGAACCCATGCGCACCCTCCTTTGCGCCCTCTGCGTCTTTGCGGCCACCTCCTCCCTCGCCGACGACCCGAAGGCGCGTAACCCCCAGCCCGGCCCCGGCGACAAGGCCCTCGCCGCCTACTTCGCCGCCGAGGTCGACGCCCTCGCCAAGGCCTCCCTCGACTACGTCTGCTGCGAGGACAACTGGGCCGTCGACGGCAAGCGCGCCCGCGCCGAGCTCCAGGACATGCTCGGCCTCAACCCCTGGCCCGAGCGCACGGACCTCAAAGCCAACATCACCGGCCGCCTCGACCACCCCGAGTTCACCGTCGAGAACCTCCACTACCAGTCCCGCCCCGGCCTCTACGTCACCGGCAACCTCTACGTCCCCAAGGGCCTCAAGGCGCCGGCCCCGGCCGTCCTCTACGTCTGCGGCCACGGCACCGTCAAGAAGAACAACATCCCCTACGGCTCCAAGGCCTCCTACCAGCACTGGGGCGCCTGGCTCGCCCGCAACGGCTACGTCTGCCTCGTCCTCGACACCCTCCAACTCGGCGAGATTGAGGGCACCCACCACGGCCTGTACCGCGAGAACATGTGGTGGTGGCAGGGCCGCGGCTACACGCCCGCCGGCGTCGAGGCCTGGAACGGCATCCGCGCCCTCGACTACCTCAGCACCCGCCCCGAGATCGACAAGAACCGCCTGGCCGTCACCGGACGCTCGGGCGGCGGGGCCACGTCCTGGTGGGTCGCCGCGCTCGACGAGCGCGTCAAGGTCGCCGCCCCCACCGCCGGCATCACCGACCTGCGCAACCACGTCGTTGACGGCGTGATCGCCGGCCACTGCGACTGCATGTTCATGGTCAACAGCTTCCGCTGGGACTTCGGCACGGTCATGGCCCTGGTCGCCCCGCGCGCCCTGCTGTTCGAGAACACCGACAAGGACTCAATCTTCCCCCTCGACGGCGTCTACCGCACGTACGTCAACGGCCGCACGGTCTTCGAGGTCCTCCGCCCGATGCCATCCGTCGTCCCCACGCCCGGCGGCGAGATGATCCGCCCCTCCACCGCGTCTGCCGCCAAGCCCGGCACGCCCGTGTGGGCTTCGGACAAAAACCTCGGCCTGCTCATCACCGAAGGCCCGCACAAGGACACCCAGGAACTCCAGGTCCCGACGCTCCGCTGGCTCAACCGCTTCTTCAAGGGCGACGACTCGCCCGTGAAGAACTACGCCGAGAAGCTCTTCGAGCCCGAGCAACTCCGCGTCTTCAAGCCGGGCGAAGAGCCCAAGGACCAGATCAACACCAAGATTCACGACACGTTCGTCGCCGCTGCGCCGACCCCGAAGGTTCCCGCGTCCGATTCCGACTGGACGAGTATGCGCGACGGCTGGCTCAAGCAACTGGCGGACAAGTCCCTCCGCGGCTGGCCCGCCGATAAGGACGCCCCGTCGCCCGACCCCAAGCCGCTGTTTTCCGAGACGGCAGGGGGGCTGACCGTCTCGGCGTACGATTTCACGAGTCAGCACGACGTCAAACTCCGCCTGACGATCGTCCGCGGCGCCGCACACGCCAAGGCGGGCGCGCCGCCGAAGCTGCTGGTCATGAACGTCCTCGACGACCGCGCCTGGGACGCCTTCGCCCGCAACTTAGGCCCCGCGTTTCCCAAGGCCGTTGAGGGCGCGCTCCCGCCGCTCGCCGGCGACAAGACCGCGCCGTCCGCCATCGTCGACGACCTCCCCGGCCTCGCCAAAATGCTCGCCGCCAACGACTGGGCGATGGCCTACGTCGCCCCGCGCGGCGTCGGCCCGACCGAATTCACCCGCGACCCCCGCAAGCGCACCCACGTCCTCCGCAGCTTCGGCCTGATCGGCCAGACCCTCGACGGCATGCAGGCTTACGACGTCCGCCGGGCCGTCCAAACCGTCCGCGCCCTACCCGACTTCGCCAAGTCCCCGCTCTGGCTCCAGGCCCAGGGCCGCATGGCCGGCAACGCGCTCTACGCCAGCCTCTACGAGCGCGGCATCACGAGACTCGACCTCCACGACCTTCCGGCGACGCACGGCGCTTCGGACGCCCCGCAACTCCTCAACGTCCTGCGCGTCATGGACGTCCCCGCGGCCCTCGCGATGTCGGTCGAACGCTCCCGCGTAGTCCTCTACGGCGACTCGTCCGGCGCGGGCTACGCGAAGCAGGTCTCGAAAGCACTCCACTGGGACGAGAAGAAACTCGAGCTCCGCCCGAAGCAGTGACGATCGCGCACCCTGCGTTGGACGGTCTCGCGGCCGCCTCGCTTCCCAAGGCCCGCCCCATATAGCCCGCCACTTGTGGCGGGAAAGCGATCGAAGTCCGAGAGCCCTCTCCACGACCAGTTCTTTCGACTACCGCGCCTTCCCGCCACAAGTGGCGGGCTATATGAGGCGCGGTTCGCGCGTCGCGACGTCATTGAGCCCGTCGGACGCGAGTCGCGAGATCAATCCTTCGACTTGACCCCCGCCGGCATCGTCAACTGCATCCCCGCCGTTACGCCCGCCTTGGCCGCCATCCCCTGGTTCAGTTCGATCGCGAACTGCGCCGGCCCGTCGCTCGGCACCGTCCGCTCATCGTGCGGCATCATTTGCTTGACCGACACCACCCGCCCGCTCGCGCTCACGTAGATGATGTCGAGCGGGATCTTCGTGTTCCGCATGTAGAACGCGAGCGGCGCCTCGCGCGGGAATGCGAAGATCATCCCGTGCTCGGCCGGCATCGACTCCCGGCGCATCAGCCCGTACTTGCGATCCCGCTCGTTGTCGGCCACCTCGAGCGTGAACTGCCGATCCCCGAGCTGCATCGTCACCGTCGGCAGCGTTCCCTGAGGCTTGTCCTTCTCACACCCCGCAGCCACCAGGAGCGCGAGCAGGGCGGCTAGAACGTAATCTCGATGAGTTCCCATGCGCGTTCGAGTTTACTCGACCCACCCCGCAACGCACGCGTCCCCCTTTCCCACTTCCGACCTCTGGAGCTCTGTGTCGGATTTGTTCCCCCGCTACTCCTCGCGCCGCTGCCGCCGTTGCCGCATCCGGAAGGTCATGCGGACGTCGATCATCGCGAGCACGACGATCGCCAGGAGCAGGACGAACACGCCGAACCACACGCCGATGAAGGCGTTGGGCGACTCCCGGTAATCGATCGCGTTGAACCCGGCGAAGAAGAGCACGGCCATCAGGAACATCGCCCCGCCGTTGAGCCGCCGGAGCCGCTGGCGAGTCCGGTTCTCGCGCTCCCCCTCGACCGCCCCCAGGCGGGCCGCCGCCCGCGAGTAAAACATGTAGTACCACCCGGCGGCGGCGACGATCAGGCTAAACAATGCGGTCAGCGGAAGCATGAGCAAATATACGCTCCGCCCGCGCGCCGGGTCCGGAAAAATGTGCGGCAGAACGAAGGTGCCAGTTTACTGTAGCCGCGACCCGCAGGGCTAGCGCAGGCACCGCCCGACGGGAGCGCGTCGGCGCAGGGTCACCCGTCTGCGCTGATGCCAGCAAGCGCCAGCATCTCGATCACGTCGTCCACAGGCAGTCCGATGACGTTCGTCAGGCTCCCCCGCACCAACTCGACAATCGGGTCCGCATCCTGAATTCCGTACCCGCCCGCCTTCCCCCGCCACCGCCCCGACTGGACGTAGGCGTCCACTTCATCCGCCGCCATCGACCGCATGCGCACGACCGACGTGACCGTGCGTGACAGGTTGACCCCGCGCGAGTCACAGCGCACCGCCAACCCCGTGACGACCTCCTGCGTCGTTCCCTGCAGGCGCGTGATGATCCGCCGGGCGTCCGCCTCATCCCCGGGCTTACCGATCAGTTCACGCCCGACGCCCACGACCGTGTCCGCCGCCAGCACGACGTCCGCCGGGAATCGCGTCGCGACGGCGCGCGCCTTGACGATCGCCAACTGCAGCGCCACATCCGCGGGCGTCCCCCCGGCTGGTGCGGCCTGCTCCTCATCCACCCCCGACGACTCGACGCGGAATGCGAGACCCGCCCGCACGAGAAACTCTCGCCGGCGGGGTGATTCGCTCGCTAAAACCAGTTGACCTTGCACGCTCACGTCGCACCACGCAGGCCCGAACAAGCCTGGGCAGAGCGTGCGGGCTTTGCCCGAAGCGCCGCCCGGGATCCTCGCGTCACGGCGTGCGCGTCACTTCCGGCGAACGACGAGATCGCCGACCTGCGGCGGGCGCTGGCCCTGTGCGTCATACCCGATCACGAGCTGGCCACCCGACGTCGGCGTCTTCTGGGCGAGCATGCCGTTGTTCACGAACACGTCGCCCGCCGGGTCGACGAACGTGAACACCGCGTTCTCGTTGCCGGCGGTGGCGGGGTCGATCCCGCTGACCGCCGCGATCCCCACCTCGGCGTTCACCGCCACGACCTGCCCGACGAGGTTGCCCGCGGCCACGTACCGAGCCCGGAGCTCTTCGGTCCCGCTCGCCGTCGCTACTGGCGGCCGGGGCGTCACGGGCTCGGGTTTCACCGGCGCACACCCGACCACGGCCAGTCCGACAACACCGACCAAAACGGCCGCGGCACGACGCGTCGCAATCATGGCTGACTCCCTCATGGTGTCTCTCAAAAGTCGTCTCTCCACCCCCACATTCACCGGCCGCTCAGTAGACCACGAACCCCATCCCCGACGCAAGTGTCGGTGTAGTCAGTGACAGCCGGCGAGCCCGCTTCAGCGGGCGGGTCGCGCAGCGAGTCAACCGCCAGTTGGCACTAAGTCGTCTGCCAATCCGCAATCCGCAATCGGCAATGTTCCTCCCTCTCATTTCCCCTCCATCTCCCCCCGCACCCCCACCAACTTCTCTTCGAACTGCTCCTTCACGATCAGCCGCGCCGCCTGGTACAGCGTCGCCGCGTTCGCCTCGCTGATGTCGAAGTACGTCTCGATCGAGTCGAGCGAGTACGCGAACGCCGCGAACGGCGCCTCTTTGAGCTGCTGCGCCCGGGCCAGCGCGACGTGGAAGATCGTCAGCGGCTTCCCTTCCCGGTCCTTCGTCTTCAAGTACCCCGTCGACCGCAGTTGCGCCAGCGCGTCCCGCAGGTACCCCGCCGTCGCGTCGGCGGGCGCGTACTGCACGATCACGTCCGCCAGATTCGCCGTACTCGCCCGCTGGATCAGCTTCGTCGTCGACATCTGCGCCCCGATGCCCAGAGTCTCGAGCAGGGTGGTGTCGCCGCGCTCGCTCAGGCGGGCGCTGAACTGCGTGTCCGCGTCCACCACGATCAGCACGCCGCCCTTGGCGTACGGGTTGGCCGCCCCCGTCGCCTTCGCCCGGTCCGTGTTCGCCTGATACGTCTCAAGCAGCGTCTGCACGCCCAGATTGTCGACGACCCCACCGTCCACAAGGTGGCGATACTGTTTATAGACCGTCGAGTAATCCCGCAGCGTCACCTGGTGCAGCAGCACGGGCACCGACGCGCTCGCCGCCACCGCGTACGCCAGCGGATATTTCGCCAGGTCCGAGTTGATCTCGTCGAACGATTCGTTGGAAAAAACGAACTTCCGCCCCGACTGCAGGTCCGTCGCGTTCACGTACAGCCGCGGCCGATCCGCCCGCAGGTCGGCGTACGTCCCGCCCCGCCCGTTCCGCTCGTACAAGTTCTTCGCCAGCGTCTTGGCGAGCAGGTCCGTCCGGTCGTAGTCCGAAACGGCCATGGCAACGCCGTTCCACGGCAGCCAGAAGTCGACCCACATGTCGTGGGCGAACGAGTGGGTCAACAGGCGCTGAAGGTTCCCCGGGTTCCACGCGGCGTCGTCGGCCGCGCAGTAGTACGCCGCGGTCAGCGACCCGCCCGAGACCGACGAGATCGCGTCGACGCGGTCGAGCAGCCCGAGCCGCTGGAGTTCGAACATGACCGCCGCCGAGAAGTTCGCCGACCGCGACCCGCCCCCGCTGATCGCCAGCCCGACGAACCACCCGTCGTCCGCCACGCCCGCCCGCGCCGGCGCACCGTTTCCCGTGTGCACGAGCGCCGCACGCGTCGCGTTCACCGTCCGCGCCGGCATCGGCGCGTTCACCGGATTCAGCGGCACGTTCGCATTCGTGCACCCCACCCCGATCAGCAGGAGGACGGTCCCCACCGACAGCCGCTTGCGGCTTAGCGATCGCTCTCCAGACATTCCGCGCATCTCGTGCTCCCTGTGCAGTGTTTCCGACCTCACCGACGCCGGGAGTCTAATCGAAACAAGTGAGCAATCACAAACAACATGCCTCGCGTGCGGTTCGACGGAATCGGATTGACCCATCCGATTCGTCGCGCGACGATACGGGCGTGGATTAAATGCCCCGCCATAACGGGTTGTGAAGACGGCACCCCAAGCGGACAATAGCTGCCCCGAACCCTTCGGAAGATAGCCCCCCGCCCCACCTACGCATGAATCCGCAGGAGCACACCATGAGCACGACCACCGACCCCATCCCCGCCACCGCCGACAATCGCCACGGCGCCCCCGCCGGCGGGCCGAGGCTGCACGACGTCGCCGGCCGCGCCCCGTCCGACCCGCTCCAGATCGCCAACGCCTCCGTGCGCAAGTGGGTCGAGCAGTGCATCGAGCTCTGCCTGCCCGACCGCGTCCACGTCTGCGACGGCAGCCTCGCCGAGCGCGATGCCCTCTACGCCCAGGGCCTGCGCGACGGCACGTTCGTCAAGCTCAACCCCCAGAAGTGGCCCGGCTGCTACTACCACCGCTCCAATTCCAACGACGTCGCCCGCACCGAGCACCTGACCTTCATCTGCACCCCCAGCGCCGACACCGCCGGCCCGACCAACAACTGGATGAAGGACAAGGACGCCTACGCCAAGCTCCGCGGCCTGTTCCACGGCTGCATGAAGGGCCGCACCATGTACGTCGTCCCCTTCGTCATGGGCCCGATCGGCTCGCCCCTGGCCAAGGTCGGCGTCGAGATCACCGACTCGCTCTACGTCGCGGTCAACATGCAGATCATGACCCGCATGGGCCGGGTCGCCTGGGACCAGCTCGGCGACTCCGACGAGTGGACCCGCTGCCTCCACAGCGTCGGCGACGTCAACCCCGACCGCCGCTACGTCTGCCACTTCCCGTTCGACAACACGATCTGGTCGTTCGGCTCCGGGTACGGCGGCAACGCGCTGCTCGGCAAGAAGTGCCTCGCCCTCCGCATCGCCAGCTTCCTCGGCCGACAGCAGGACTGGATGGCCGAGCACATGCTCCTGATGAACGTCACCGCCCCCAACGGCGAGCGCACGTACGTCGCCGCGGCCTTCCCGTCGGCCTGCGGCAAGACCAACTTCGCCATGCTCATCCCGCCCGAGTCCTACCAGAAGGCCGGCTGGAAGATCACCACGCTCGGCGACGACATCGTCTGGATGTGGGTCGACGACGTCGGCAAGCTCCGCGCGATCAACCCCGAGGCCGGGTACTTCGGCGTCGTCCCCGGCACCAACTCCAGGTCCAACCCCAACGCGCTCGCATCGATGCGCAAGGACACGATCTTCACCAACGTCGCGCTCGTCCCGCTGGCCGACGGCACGTACGACGTCTGGTGGGAAGACCACGACGAGCCGCCCCCCGCCAAGGCGATCGACTGGCAGGGCAACGAGTGGACGCCCGCCTCGTCGACCAAGGCCGCCCACCCCAACAGCCGCTTCACCGCCCCGATGGCCAACAACCCCGTGCTCGACCCCGCCGCCGACGACCCCAACGGCGTGCCCGTCGGCGCCATCGTCTTCGGCGGCCGCCGCTCCAAGTCCGTCCCCCTCGTCTTCCAAGCCTTCAACTGGCTCCACGGCGTGTACCTGGGCGCCACCATGGGCTCGGAGACCACCGCCGCCGCCACCGGCCAGGTCGGCGTCGTCCGCCGCGACCCGATGGCCATGCTCCCGTTCATCGGCTACAACATCCGCGACTACCTGGTGCACTGGTTTCGGATGCGCAAGAAGATGGCCGACTGCCCGCGCATCTTCCACGTCAACTGGTTCCGCAAGAACGCCCAGGGCAAGTACATGTGGCCCGGGTTCGGCGAGAACATGCGCGTGCTCGAGTGGATCGTGAACCGCGCCAAGGGCCGCGCCTACGCCCAGGAAACCCTCCTCGGCTGGATGCCGCGCCTCAAGGACATCAACCTCGAAGGCCTGAACATCTCGCCCGACGACTTCGCCGAACTCGAAAAGGTCGACGCCGCCGAGTTCAAGGCCGAGATCCTCAGCCAGGAAGAACTGTTCCTGAAGCTCGCCGGCGACCTCCCCAAGGAAATGGTCTTCCAGCGCGAGCTCCTCATCTCGCGCCTGTGAACTCGCTCGTGTATCTCGACACCCGTTCGAAGGCCCACGGAACTTGTTCCGTGGGTTTTTCTGTACGCCCCGCTGTCACGCTCATCCCTAACTTGTCTTCCCCCCACCCACCCCATACCCTCCCACCCATGGGCCCCCGCGTCGCGCTATTCGTCACCTGCCTGACCGACCAGTTCTACCCCCACGTCGGCATCGCCGTCACCAAGATCCTCGAGCACTTCGGGTGCTCCGTCGCCTTCCCCGACGCCCAGACCTGCTGCGGCCAGCCGTTTTACAACAACGGATACCACAAGGAGGCCGCGGACCTCGGCAAACGGATGATCGAGATCTTCGAGCCCTACGAGTACGTCGTCACGCCCTCCGGCTCGTGCTGCGCCATGGTCCGCGAGCACTTCCCCCACCTCTTCCACGACAACCCCGCGTGGGAGAAGGGCATGGAAAAGCTCACCGCCAAGACCTTCGAGTTCGTCGAGTTCCTCGACAAGGTCCTCAAGGTCGACTTCACCCAGTTCAAGCTCCCCCAGCCCGAGACCGTCACCTACCACTACACCTGCCACCTCCGCGGCATCGGCGTCAAAGACCAGGCCGTCAACCTCCTCAAGCAGATCGGCGGCGTCGACTTCGTCCCCCTCGAAAAGACCGACCAGTGCTGCGGCTTCGGCGGCACCTTCGCCATGAAGTACCCGCAGATCAGCGGCGCGATCGTCGAGGACAAGGTCGCCTGCATCGCCGCCACGAAGGCGAGCACGGCCATCTGCAACGACGCCGGCTGCACCATGAACATCAGCGGCATGTGCCACCGCTCCGGCGTCGAGACGAAGGTCCGCCACATCGCCGAACTGATGGCCGAGGCGATGAAGATCGATATGACGAGCTTCTGACGCGTTGGAACGGGTGATCGTGTTCTCGCGAGCTCATCTGGCATCCCAATTGCAGAGCTTCCGGCACACCCTTACACGGAGGTTCCGATGCCCACGCGTCCCGCCAAGCGCACCGCCGCCCGCAAGCCCGCCGCGCGCAAGACCACGACCCGCGCCGCGTCATCCAAGGTGCGCTCCAAGCCCACCACCCGCGCGACCGCCGCGATGGCCAAGAAGGCCACCGACAAGCGCGCCCGCCGCACCGCCAAGTCGACCACGGCGCGCCCGGCCAAGCCGGCCGCCAAGGCCCGCGCCGCCAAGCGCCGCCCCGACGCGACCGTCGGCCAACGGATCGTCGAATCCGCACAGGCCGTCGGCAAATGGGTGAAGGAGACCGCCCAGACCGTCGCCGCCAAGGGCGCGGAAATCCTGCACATCAACAAGGCCGAAGAACCCGCCCCCGCACCGGCGCAGCAGGACAAGTCGAAGCCCGACTGACGCGCTTTCGCTCGCACCCAAAGGCACATCCATCGCAGCCTAGCAGGCCCGCGTACCGACGCCCGCCAAGCGGTCGCTTGGCGGCGTCGCGGCCAACCGCGAAACGCGCCTGGGCAAGTTGGGATTATTCCGCGACATCGCGTCGCGTCGCGCGTCGCACCACCCCGACAAAACGCGACGCTACTTCCCCAGCCCCGCCTGCGCCCACAACCAGTCCAGCGCCCGCTGCTTCTCCGCTTCCGTCCCATCCGTCAGCGGGTCGTTGTGCCCGCCCGCGAACGACACGATCCGTTTCGGCCCCTTATACGCCTCGACGACCACCTTTTGGTTCGCCGGCGAGACCGTCCGATCGTCCTGGGCCATCAGAAACACGCCGGGCGCGGCGATTTTTGCCGCGGCGGTGGTGCTGTCCAGCTCCTGAGGGATCGCCATCGCCAGCGGGCCAGCGACCAGCCACAAATTGTACCACCCGTGCTGGCGGAGGAGCATGCTCCGCAGGGCGGGCGGGTTCTGACAGACCACGCCCGCCACAGGCCGGCTCGCCGCCACGTACAGCGCCGGCGCCGAGCCGAGCGAGTTCCCGCCGGTGAAGATCGGCCGTCGCGCCCCGCCTTCGGAGGCGAGCTTGGCGACGTGGTCGTACACCGCCAGCGCCGCCGGCGCAATGTGGGCGAGCTCGGCCGGCCCGGTGCTCCCGCCGTAGCCCGGGTAGTTGACCATCCACACCTCGACCGCCCGCTCGCCCCAGTTGTGCGCCGAGTAAGATGCGACCTGTTCGGCCCGCGTCGCATTGCCGGTGAACTCGATCGAGTACGCCGCCGGCGTGCCCGTGCGTTTGGCCGCGGGCGACCGGTCGACCCAGCACTCGACGACCCGGCCGCCGCCCAACTCCACCGTCCGCCGCTCGGCCGTCTGCGCCGGCAGGGGGCCGGTTGACGGGTAAAGGATGATCTTGTTCGCGCACCCGCCGAACACCATGGCGACAAAGTACGTCACCGCGAGCGTCGGGTACACGATGATTCGGCGCGTCCGCTTGCTCATGATCGAGATGCTAGGTGCGACCGATCCCTTTTTGGGAAACGGTGCCTCGAAAGCCCACGGAACTTGTTCCGTGGGTTCCGCAACGGTCGACCAACCCCCGCTACTCCGCCTTTCGCAACAGCACCAGATAACTCTCCACCGGTTTCTCGTTCTCCGTCCGGCTCACGATCGTCTCGAACGTCTCGATCGAAAACCCGTGAATCTGCGCCAAGCGCCGAACGTACGTCTCGGCGTGCGTGTACCGGAGGGTCTTGCGCTGCAGGTGATACCGATCCCCCGCGACGCCGGTCTGATCCGCCTCGACCGTGAACGCGAACATCCCGCCCGGCCGCAGCGCCCCGGCCGCCGCGTCGAACACGGGCGACAGATCCCCGGTGTAGATCAGCACGTCCGCCGCCGTCAGCAAATCGAACGCCTCGCGCGGCGCCGCCCGCATCATCGCCACCAGGTCACCCGTCTCCAAGACGTCGTACACGCCGCGCTCGCGCGCCTTCTCGATCATCGCCGGCGACAAATCCACGCCCGCCAGCGTCGCTGCCATCGGCCGGAGCAGCGCCCCGCACAGCCCGGTCCCGCACCCCAGGTCCAGCGTGTCGAGAAGGCGCCCGGGGCGCGTCGCCGCGACCGCCTCGGCGATCAACTCCGGCACCGCGTACCCGAGCTTGTTCCGCAGGTGCTCGTCGAAATTCGCCGCGTACTTGTCGTACAGGTTGGTCAGGAGCTGGTCCGGCACCTTCGCCGGCGCCAGCACGTCCAGGTGCGCCGACAGGGCGTGGTGCAGCTCCATCGTCTTCGGGTCGGTGTAGCGTCGCTCGGCCGCGTCGAGCGCCTGGTCGAGCGTGGGCGTCGCCGGCCGCTCGCGCGTCTGCCCGCGCGCCGCCTGCACCGCCTGCCCGTACGCCAGCCTCGCCTCGGTCGGCCGCCTGAGCTCATCCAGCACGCGCCCCAGATCTCGGTGCGGCGCCGGCCACGACGGGTCCGCCCCGATCGCCCGCCGAAAAAGCGACGCCGCGATCTCGAGATTCCCCGCCTGGTAATCCAGCGTCCCCAGCGCGTGCCACCCGCGCGCGAACTCCGGGTCGACCTCGACGGCCTTGAGTAGCGCCTTGCGCACGTTCGCCGAGTCGTCCCGAGCACGGTGGGCCATCGCCAGGTGATAGAACGTGCCGGCGTCGTTCGCCTTCCGTTCGAGCGACGCCACGAGCGCCCCGATCGCCGCGCCCGCGTCCCCCGCCGCCAGCAGTGCGACCCCCAGGTGATGGTGCACCTCCGCCGAATCCTGCCCCGCGGCGAGCGCCTGCCGGAATGCGAACACCGCGGCTTGCGCGTGCGCCGCGCGCCCGGTCCCGTCAACGGCGGGCGCGCTCAGATGCGCGATTCCCCACGCTATCAGCGTCTCGGCCCGATCCGGCGCGAGTTTCACCGCGCGCTCAAGCGCCGCGATCGCCTCGGTGGTCCGCCCCGCCGCCAGCGCCGCCTGCCCCAGGTTATGCCACGCCGCCGGGTCGTCCGGCGTCAATCGCGTCGCTTTCTCCAGAATCGGGATTGCGGCGTCCGCCCGCCCCGCCTGCACCGCCAGCACCCCGCTCCAGAGCGTCGCCTCGGGATGGTCCGGATTGGTGCGGAGCAATCGGACGTATAACTCGTGCGCCTGCCTGAACCGCCCCGCCCGGTGATGCTCCAGCGCAATCTGAAGAAGGTCGGATGCCACGACGCGAGCCTAGCAGAACCCCACCTCATTTTCGAAGCGTCGCCACGGCCGCGTTCGCTCCCGCCGCTTGCAGTGCACGATAACCCGCATTCACCCCACCATCTCCCGCACATCCTCTCGTTTTATCGGACTCTTCCGATATTTTTCTTGTCGCCACCGCGATTCGTTTGTTATGTCTTCTCCATCTTCCCCCCGGCGATCCGGGACACGGGAATCCTTGGAAAATAGTCGGGTGGGAATGATCTGGAGGATCGGGCATGAACTGGTTGCGCAAGTGCGGTTTGTCGGCGGTCGTCCTTTGTGCGCTGTGCGGCGCCGGATGCCACTCTTACAACGAGGTGGTCGGTAGCAATCCCCCTAACGCTCAGGATCGTGGCTTCCTCACCAAGAAGGTGACGGTCGACGGCACCGAGCGCAACTACGGCGTCTTCATCCCCCACAACTACTCCCCGACCAAGCAATGGCCGGTGATCGTCTTCCTCCACGGCGCCCTCGAGGGCGGGGGCGACGGGACCACGCAGATGACCGTCGGCCTGGGGCCGGCGATCGCCAAGATGGCCGGTAACTTCGGCTTCATCACCGTCTTCCCGCAGTCGCCCGGCGACTGGCGCGGCGAGGAGCGCGCCCGCATCGCGATCGCATGCCTGGACCAGGTCCAGCAGCAGTACTCGACCGACCGCGGCTGCGTGACCCTGACCGGGCTGTCGAATGGCGGCGAGGGCACCTGGATTGTCGGCGGCAAATACCCGGACCGGTTCAGCGCCCTGGTCCCGATGTGCGGGTACTCGGCGTATGACTCGGTCGCCGGGTGCGCCCGGATCCCGACCTGGATCTTCCACAACTCGGGCGATTTCCTGGTCAGCGCCGGGAATTCCGACGAGATGTATAACCGGGTCAAGCAGGCCGGTGGGAACATCAAGTTCACCCGGATCGACGCGGGCGGCCACAACTGCTGGGACGAGGCCTACGGCCAGGGCGACGTGTTCAAGTGGATGGTCTCGCAGCGCCGCGGCGGGACGGTCGTCCCGGTCCTCGGGTCGACGACTGGCAAGTGACCTGAGCGGACCTCAAACGCCTGAAACACCTGGTGCCCCGGACGGTTCATCCGTCCGGGGCACCTTCGTTCGGGCTCGGAACGTCTCGTCCCGTTGCGCGCACGCCGTCATCGGAGCGGGGCATCGCGGTCGCTCCGCGTCGTCGCCGTGACGTACAAGCGCGTCACCGACGCTCCCGGAGCGAGCGCCCACCCATTGAAAAACCCACGGTGCGAACACCGTGGGCTTTCGATTATCGATTGACCCGATGAATCCTACCGCAGCACGACCTGCTGGCAGGTCGACAGGATGTGCTGGGCGACCTCGGCGTTCGAGCAGAAGTCGCTGTGGCCGATGTCGCGGGGGCGGTTGTCGCCCACCATCGACGCATTGGCGATCGGGTAGGCGGTCGGGAAGACCCCGCCCGGGCGGTAGAAGCACACGCTGTTGACCACGTTCGTCGGCTGCTTGAAGTGGCTGCCGTCCTTGCTCATCAGGGCCGTGTGGAACGGCAGGGGGACCGGGTCGAGCAGGATCATCGAGTCGACCTTGCGGGTCACCCGGCTCGCCAGGTCGAGCGTCTTCCAACCGCCGAAGCTGTGCCCGATCAGGACGACCGGCCCGCGGTGGTTCTGCACGATCTGCTCGATCCCGTCGTCGTCGTTCCAGGCGCGGGTGATCACGTTCACCATGTTGTGCGCGAAGCGTTTCTTGATCGCGTCAGCCACGTCACGCAGCCCGTTGCCCGCGCTCGTGGCCGAGCACCCGGCGCCGTAGTTGAAAACGACCAGCGTTCCCGGGAGGGACGAGCTCGACGCGTAGGCGGGGGTCGGGACGGTGTCGGCCTTGGCGGCCCGGTTGGCCGTCGCCGGGGCGGCGGGCGTCGCCGGGACGGCGCGGCCGTCGAAGGCCCGCAGGCCGTGCCGCGCGCCGATCGGCGGAACCCGGGGGGTCACCGGTTCGGAAACGGACGCGTACTGGGGGGTCGTCGTCTGGATGACGGTCGCCGGGCGGCTACCGCAACCGGTAGACAGGACGGCCAGCGAGACGAGGAGCGCCGGGACGGCGGGGAGGAGCAAGGGCCTGCGATCCGACATGCATTTCCTTCTGCCAGCCTCCGGCCGGCGGTTACGACATACGGGGTGAAGGCGCGGTGCGTTCGGCCTTGAACGCACGAAGACCCCGACCGGGCCCGCGGATAACACGCGCGAGGCCCGTCATTTCGAGCGGGGTACGACAACTTGAGCGACCTGACCCGCGGAGCGAACAACCTGTCGTGGCCGCCGGTGAGAGGCGGGGGCGGCACGAATCACGGTTTGCGGTGTTCGGGCGGTCGGGCCCGAAAACCGAGGTAGCCCTGTTCCGGCGGGTTGCGATCGGAAGCTCGTCGGTTCAGGATGCGGGTGATAACCGACCTGCCGTATAACTCCAAACAATTCACGCCCGATAAACTATCGGGCGTGTCTGTCACTTAACATGAATGGGCAGGATAAATCGAATTTTCATGCGTCAGGGACTGGATTGCCCCCCACAACTGGACGAAATCCCGAACACAGGGCCGCCCGGCAGTTCCATCGTGGGACAAGGTGTATGCGGCCGCGTGGTGCGCGGATTGCTCAGCCCGTCTGGGGGGAGCGCCGGGCACCGGGTGGCCGGCTGTCGGTGGCGTGTTTCGTATTGTGAGCCTTCGGAGAAGGGAATTATCATGGCCGACGTCATGAGCCGCGAAAATTCAAGTCTGAGGGGGATTCGGGTCGCAGTCGCCGCGCTACTGGCGACGGTCGGCTTGGGTGCCGTCGGGTGTTCGAGCCCGTCGATGCAGCCGGGCGACCTGTCGCTGGTGCAGATCGATTCGGACAAGCCGCGCGCCGGAAACGTGTACCTGCTCCGCGGGTTCATCGGGATCTGGTCGACGGGGATCGACGCGCTGGGGGCGAAGATCAACGAAGACGGGGTCCGGGCGACCGTCTACCGCAACGAGCAGTGGGAAGACGTGCGGGACGCGCTGATCGAGAAGTATAAGGACCACAAGGTTTACGAGCCGCTCGTGCTGATCGGGCACTCGTGGGGCGCCGACCACACGGTCGACATCGCGCGGGCGCTGGACCCGCACGGGATCAACGTCGACCTGATCATCACGCTCGACCCGGTGACGCCGAACAAGGTGCCGAAGAACGTCAAGTGGGTCTGCAACATCTACCAGACGAACGGGATCTGGCAGGGCATCCCGGTGTTCCGCGGGGTGGCGCTGGAGCCCGAGCCGGACGCGAAGGGGAAGCTGGAGAACCTGGCGGTCCGCACCGACCGGACCGACCTGCTCGAGGCGGACACGGACCACTACAACATCGAGAAGAACGCGAAGGTGCACGCCGAGGTGCTGAAGGTGCTGAAGACGGCGTGCCCGGACCGGCAGTCGTGGGTGCGGGCGCACCCGGGTTATCGCCCGCCGGTGCGCGTGGCGGCTGGCGCCCCTGTGAACGGCGCGGCAGTGACGGCCCGGCACGTGACGCCGACGGCCCCTGCCCCGGCTCCCACTCCGGCAGCGCCTCCGAAGGTGTCGACCCCGGCGCCGGCCGGTAGCGCCTCAACCGGTCCTCAGAGCAAAGCGACCCCGTCCGTCGCGCCCACGGCGACCCCGGCGGTCGTCGCGCCCCGACCGGCTCCGGCTACACCGGCGGCGGTCATCGCACCCAAGTCGGCCCCGGTCGCACCGGCGGCGGCGGCGGCCCCGGTCGCTACCCAGCCCAGCGCTTCGCAGGGCCCGCAACCGCTGCGGGCGGCGTCCGACGCGGGCAATCTCGTCGAATAGCAGGGCGCGCGGGCCGGCCGGCGTAGGCCGCGACCGCGCAATGCCGATGATTAGTCGAGAGTGATGAAAACGGAGTAGATTCGTCCGCCGGTGCGCTAGGGCAAACCCGGCGGTGCGAGAGTGTGAGAGCCGGCCCGATTTTGTACCCGGGCCGTGGGAGTGGATTCAGCATGGCGAAGCGAATGATGAACGTCGTACGGGCCGGGTGGTTGGCGTGCGCCTTCGGCATGGCCCTGGCGGGCGCCGGCGGGTGCGGGCAGACCACGCGCGGCCAGATGGAATGGGCGCAGCCGGTCACCGAAGAGGCGACGCCCCGCGTGGGCCGGGTCTACCTGATGCGCGGGTGGGTCGGCGTGTTCTCGAGCGGGATCGACCAGATGGGCGAGACGCTGCGAAACCAGGGCGTGACCGCCCACGTCTACCAGCACGACCAGGCCGAGGAACTGGCCCGGACGATCGCGACCAACTATCGCAACGTTCCCGATCCCGAGCCGATCGTGATCATCGGGCACTCGTACGGGTCGGACGACGCGATCAAGATCGCGCGGGCGTGCGAAGGGGTGGGCGTCCCGGTGGAGATGATCGTCACGCTCGACTGCGTCGACGAGGCCGTCGTCCCGAAGAACGTCAAGACGGCGTTCAACTTCTGGACGCCCGGCGCGCTCGGCGGGAACTTCCTCCGCGGGCTGCCGATGACCCAGGAGCCGGGCGCCAAGGGCGTGCTGCACAACGTGGCCATGCGTGACCCGGCCAACGCGCACCTGTGCGACGGGCGGGCGGATCACGTGAACCTGGACAAGGGCCCGAAGCTGCAGGCGGAGATCGTCAAGCAGGTGCTGGCCGCGTGCCCGGAGCGGAACACGTGGCTGGCGACCCGCCCGCTGGCGCGGGCGCGCGTCGCCGCGGCCAAGGTGACTCCGATGCTGCTGCCGAAGGCGAGCATGATGCCCTCGCCCGGGGTGGTGACCCCGGCCAAGCCCGTGGCGGGCGGCCCGTCCGCCGACGCGGCGAAGTCGACGGACCGTGCCCGGCAGTCGTCGTCGTTGGTGTCGCCGGTCGATGGGAATTGAGGAGCCGCGCCGCGTTTAAAGTTGATTTGCGGGTCGAACGGATCCGGGGCGGCGCTTCGGGCGAAGCCCGTCCACTCTGCCCCGGCTTGTAGGGTTCCGGCAAACCGTGTTGGCAGCGTCCCGAGTTGCGCGGTGCGAGGAAGGAAAAAGGCTCGGGGTTGCCCATTGCGTTTGATCCGCCGACCCTCGATAACTAAAGCTCACCACAACGCGGATCGATCCCCAAAGGGTCGGTCCGCGTTTGACGTTCGAGGGCGAGTGCGCCGGTGTCGCGCGTGCCGGCATGCTCACTGAAGTGAGCACACCGCGCCCCCCCTTGGTTAGTAGAGACTTTCCGAAGCGCCGCAGAAACGGATTTCATCGCATGACCTTTACGTCGTCGCCGACCTCCTGGCCGTCCGTCATCGTCGGGGCCATCCTCTTGGTCTACTGGGTGAAGGTGCTCGAACTGGTCGTCCGGACGCGGCGCACGGTCGGCCGGGCCGCCAACATCGTCCCGCCCGAGCCGCTGGGCAGGGCGCTGCGAATCGTCTGGGGGCCGGCGGTGGTGCTGTGGATCTTCCTGCCGCTGCTCGTGCCGTTCGTGCTGAACCCGCCGGCCGGGCTTGCGCCGATCTGGAACGTGTACTACAGCCCCGTCGTCGGCTGGACGATGGTCGCGATCGCGTTGGCGGCGCTGACGATCACGTGGGTCTGCTGGATCAAGATGGGCACGAGCTGGCGCATGGGCATCGACCCGAACGAGAAGACGCGCCTGGTGTTCACCGGCCCGTACTCGCGGGTCCGCCACCCGATTTACGGCCTGTCGCAGGTGCTCGGGGTCGTGGCGGTAATTGTGATGCCGAGCCCGGTGATGATCGCGGTCGGGGCGCTGCACGTGTTCCTGATGCAGTGGGAGTCGCGGCGCGAGGAGAAGTTCCTGGTCGCGCTGCACGGCCCGGTGTACGCGGACTACATCCGCCAGACGGGGCGGTTCATCCCGCGGATCAAGGCGGCGAAGCCGCACGGGGCGGATGCGGCGTTCCCGGCGGAGACGAAGGCGGCGTGAGGGCGCTCCGGCGCGACCGTGCTAATTTAGCGTACGTGACGGGCGAAGCCGTAAGCGGCGACGCGGCGGCGATCGCCACTGGCAAGCTTACAGCTTGCCAGTGCCACCCATCAGTGCACGCGTGACGAAACCCCAGGGTCACTGACGCGTTCCCGATGATCATGCAACGCTTCAACTGCTTCCAGCAGATCATGCGCCTGTGGGACCGCGTCCATCCGTACAACGCGGCGCAGGTCATGCACCTGCGCGGGCCTGCCGACGTCGCGCGGCTCTGCGCCGCCTGGACTGATGCGCTTACCACGCTCGGCGTCGGCCGGGCGTACGTGACGGCGGACGGGTTCCGTCACGGTCCGCCGGGCGGGCGCGGCGACGAAATACCGACGCTCGTCGACGACGGGCGATCCGTTTCCGACTACGTGTCCGAGCAATTGAATCTGCCGATGGAGCACGTGCCCGGCGGGCCCGATCCGGCGCGCGACGGATTCTGTCCCCTTCGCCCGTTCGTCATCACGGCTGGCGACACGCACTACGCCGGCGTGATCTACCACCACTGGGCGGCCGACAGTTCGTCGGTCCGCCTGGTGCTCCGTGAGTGGTTCACCCGCGCGTTCGACCCCGCGGCGGCGCGTACGGCGCCGGTCAAGTTCCCCGAAGGGGGGTTCTGGCACTACTTCAAGCCCGGCCGGGCGGGGTGGCGCATGGGCGAGTCTCTGGGCGCGTTCGCCCGG
>DATHXE010000265.1:0-11582 GCA_035459845.1 Tepidisphaeraceae bacterium
GGCGCCGGCGGCGCGCAGGTCGCGTTCGATCGTGCCGATGCAGTTGCGCGAGCCGGCGTCGTCGACCATGAGGCGGCAGGCGACGCCGCGCCGCTGGGCCCGGCGGAGGGCGTCGACGATCCGGCGGCCGATGACGTCGTCGGAGAAAATGTAGTAGAGGAGGTGGACGTGGCGGCGGGCCGCGTCGATGTCGGCGACGAGGCGGTCGATGGCGGCGTCGTAGCCGTCGAGGAGCTCGATCGCGTTGCCGCCCATGATCTCGAAGTCGCCCAGGCCCTGGGCGAGGGCGACGACGGTCGAGAATTCGGCGGGGAGCTCGAACCCGGGCGGGAGGTCGAACGGGGTTAGGGGACGTCGGAACAGGTCCCGCGCGGAATCCGGCGGGGCGCTACCGGGGGAGCCCGCGTGCTTTGCCCCGGCTTGTTCGGACGTCGGCGCGGGCGGTTCCGCGACGGCGGTCATGGGCCGTGTGTCGAACGAGGCTTCGAGGTCTCCCACGGCATTTCCCGCCGTGACGTCGTCACGTGTCCCGCGCGAATCGGATCGCACCGGGGCGGCCGCGAGCGCGTTGGCGCGCGAGAGACGGCGGCTCTCCTGCTCTTTGCGGATGACCTCGGAGATCCGCGCGTGAATGGCCTTGCGGCGGCGCGGGAGGTAGGGCCGGCCGATCAGGACGTAGAGGACCAGTCCGAGCGAGGGGATTAGCAGGATGAGGAGGAGCCAGGCGCGCGCGGCGGCGGGGCTGCGGCGTTGGGGGACGTAAACGAGCATGACGACGCGGATGACCCACTCGGAGATCTGATAGAGCGTCCAGAACAGGGGCCAGGTCATGCCGGGGGCGATTGTCGGTGGCGGGCGGGAGGATGTCCAAGGAAATGCGGGCGGGCGCCGCGCTCACGCGTTCGAGGCTGTCATTCCGAGATGCTCCGAGGAATCTGGCTGGCGCGTCGTGGGCCCGCCCGATTGGCAACGCGCACGGTGGATGGTCCCCCAATGTCGTCCGGGCCTCACCGATTCCGGCCAGATCCCTCGTTCCTCGGGATGACAGTCGCCGCGCCCTGTTCCGTCATTGACCCGTCCGTGCCCCCCGCTACACTTCGCCCCGTCACCTCAGATTACCATCACGTCCGGGAAAACGAGGAGCTTTCCGATGCCCAACGGGACCGTCAACGTCTGCCTGATCGGCAACAAGTTCATGGGCCGCGCCCACGCGAACGCGTTCCTGAAGGTGAACAAGTTCTTCACGCAACTGCCGACGCAGGCCGTCATGCACACGGTCGTCGGGCGCAACGTCGAGGACAACGAGACGTTCGCCACACGGTGGGGCTGGCAGAACACGTCGAACGACTACAAGGCGGCGATTAAGGACCCGGCGATCGACCTGGTCGACGTGACGAGCCCGAACAGCGCGCACGCGGAGATGAGCATCGCGGCGCTGGAGGCGGGCAAGCACGTCGCGTGCGAGAAGCCGCTGGCCGGGAGCATCGACGACGCGCGGCGGATGCGCGACGCGGCGCGGAAGGCGAAGAAGAGCAAGACGTTCGTCTGGTACGTGTACCGCCGGTGCCCGGCGGTCGCGCTGGCGCACCAACTCGTGAAGGAAGGGCGGATCGGGCGGATCTACCACGTCCGGGCGTTCTACCTGCAGGACTGGGCCGGCCCGGAGGTGCCGCTGATCTGGCGGTTTTCCAAGAAGACCAGTGGGTCGGGCTCGCACGGGGACCTCGGGGCGCACATCATCGACATGGCCCGGTTCATCACGGGCGAAGAGTTCACGACCATCAACGGGTGCATCCAGGAGACGTTCATCAAGGAGCGCGAGATCCCGCAGGAGGGGAGCAAGGGCGGGATCGCCGCCGGGGCGTCGGGCGGGACTGCGAAGAAGGGCAAGGTCGACGTGGACGACGCGACGCTGTTCCTGGCGCGGCTGAGCGGCGGGGCGGCGTGCACGTTCGAGGCGACGCGCTTCGCGACCGGCAACCAGAACAAGAACGGGCTGGAGATCAACGGCGAGAAGGGCTCGGTCTTCTTCGACTTCGAAGACATGAACCACCTGAAGTTCTACGACCGCTCGGTCGACCGGAAGGTGCAGGGGTGGACGAACATCATGGCGACCCACGGCGGATCGCACCCGTACGCTGAGGCGTGGTGGCCGGACGCGCACATCATCGGGTACGAGCACAGCTTCATCAACATGACGGCGGACATCCTGGCGGTGCTGGGCGGGAAGCAGCCGGTGGTGCCGCTGCCGGATTTCGAGGATGCCTGGAAGACCCAGCAGGTGCTCGCGGCCGCGGAGATTTCCGCCAAGGAAGGGCGCGTGGTCAAGATCGGCGAGATTAAGTGACGTAGTCCACCGTCCGTGGCCAATTGCCGGTTGCGGGCTGTCGCGGGCACGCACGACAATTCACAACGGACAATCGACCGTGGACAATGGCCCCGTCGCGTTCGGACCGCACCCCGACGTCCTCCTTGAGGCATAGCACCATGATTCGCACCCGCGCCCTGTTCCTAGCCACCACCGCCGCCGTTTTTGCCGGCTGCGCGAAGACGCAGACGACGCTGCCGCCCCCTCCGCCGCCCGCCGCGGCGACCCAGCCGTCGCTCACCGAGAGCGTGACCGCGCGCGTCAGCGAGCTCACGGCCCGCGCCGCCGAGTACGCGACCGTCACCAAGTCCCTGCCCGCGCGCAACGCCGAGGAGGATCAGGCCGCCACCGCCCAGGCGTTCGGCCTGCTCGCCCAGATCGTCCCGCTGCTCGCCGGCCCCGAGATGCCGGGCGACCTGGCCCAGCAGCTCCGCATCATCGACGCGACGCGCGGCCAACTCGCCGGGGGCTCGTCCGCGCTCGCCGTCGAGCCCACCACCGACGCGGGCCTGCGCGCCGCCTACCGCGCGCTCACGGTCATCAGCCAGCGGTCGTTCGGGGAGTCCGAGGAGATCAAGAAGACTCTCGACACGATGCGCCAGCGCGTCGACGACCTCGACACGGCCTCGGGCGCGATCCACCGCCTCGTCGCCGCCCAGGTCCTGCAGGCGTCGTCCGAGGCCACCACGCAGATGGCCGGGATCATGGAGGCGCGGCTGATCGACAAGTCCGCGCCGGCGGCACCGGGCACGCCCGCGACGCCGGCCGCGCCTGTGACGCCGGCCGCGCCCGCTGCACCCGCGGCTCCGGCCGCGCCGTCTACTGAAGCCCCTACGACGCCTGCGGCGCCCGCCGCCCCGGCGCCCGCCCCGGCCCCGGCGCCCGCGGACGCGCCCAAGCCTGCCACGCCGGAACTCAACAAGTAGCTCACGCCGGGTGCCATGCCCTCGCGTGCCGCCAAGTTGTTTGTTTCGCGGAATGCCGGATTCGGGACGCGTGGGCATGCCCCAGAGGCGTTCGATCTCGAGCTCCAGCGCAGTTGGGGCATGCTCACGCACCGCGACGCGTTTCAGTGACGGCAGGCGCACACCGGCGCGGTGCGAGAGCATGGCACCCGGAAGCCCCTCCGTTTGACTGCGCGGGCTCCCGACTTTTGACACGCGCCCTCCCCCTCTCTACGATCGCGCCCGCGATGCCCCCACCCGCCCGGACGCGCCGCCGCTCCTCGATCGCCGCCCTCGCGATCCTGTGCGTCGTGTTCCTCGCTTCGTGCGACAAGCCGCCCGCGAACCCGTCGCACGCCACCACGCGCGCCGCGACGCGCATCGCCTCGCTCGTCCCCGCGGCCACCGACATGCTCCTGTCGCTGGGCGCGCGCGACCGGCTCGTCGCGGTGAGCAACTACGACACCGCCCCCGCCGTCGCCGGCCTCCCGCGCGTCGGGGATTACCAGACGACCGATTGGGAGGCGCTCGCCCGCCTCCGGCCCGACGTGATGATCATCCAGCTCGCCCCGGACCGCCTGCCGCCCGGGCTAGCCAACCGCGCCGCCGAGCTCGGCATCGCCCTCGAAAACGTCTCGATCCACCGCCTCGACGACGTCCTCCGCACCCTACGGCGACTCGGCGAAGTGATCGGCCAACCCGCCCATGGCCAGACCGCCGCCGACGGCCTGCAACGCGACCTGGACGCCGTCCGCGCGTCCGTCGCGACCCGCCCGGTCGTTCGCGTCCTGATCTCCCGCGACCCCGATGGCCGGGACATCATCGGCCCCAACAACTTCCTCGACGACCTCCTCCAGTACGCCGGCGCCGCCAACGCCGCCGCGGGCATGGGCAAGCCCTACCCGTCGATCGACCGCGAGGCCGTCGCAGCGCTCGCGCCCGACGCGGTGATCGTCCTCCTCCCGGACGCCCGCCCGGACATCGTCGACCGCGCCAACCGCTTCTGGGCCGGCCTTCCGCAGGTCCCCGCGGTCCGAGACCATCGCGTCTTCATCATCACCGACCCGTACGCCCAGGTCCCCGGCTCACACCTCGCCCGACTCGCCAAACAGATCGCCGAAAAGATCCACGCACCACGAAACTGACTGGCTACTCCCACCATGCTCCCCACTTCCACCGCCGTCACCGTCGACCTCGCCACGAAGCTCCCCGCCAAGCTCGACGCGCTCGCGCTCATGGCCACGCGCGACAATCCGCCGGACGGATCGGGCCTGCTCGGCGAATCGGACGCCGCGGTGATCGAGGCGCTCGTCTCCGCCGCCGCGCTCCCGCACAAGGCAGGCGAAGTACTCTCCCAGATCGTGCCCGGCGCGCCCGCGCCGCGCCGCCTGAGCGTCGTCGGCCTCGGGCCGGTCGAGAAGGTTACCGCTCAGACGCTTCGCGAGGCCGGGGCGGTGCTCGCCCGCCACGCGCGCCGCCACAAGCTCGTTGCGGTCACGCTGATCGTCCCCGACTCGCTCCAGGAGAGTCTGCCGGGCCAATCGATCGCGCAGACCGCCGTCGAATCGATCGCGACCGGTTTCCTCCTCGGCTCGTTTCAGTTCAAGGAATTCAAGGGCGCCGCCAGCCGCGAATCCGAGAAGGTGGGGAAGACCGAAAAGTCCGCCGCGCCCAAGCCCGTAAAGTTGACGCTCGTCGTCGAAGACCCGACGGGGGTGAAAGCCGCTCTCGACCGCGCCCGGATCGCGGCCGACGCGCAGAATCTCGCCCGCACGGTCGCGTCGCGGCCCGGCAACCAGATCAACCCGCCCGCGCTCGCCAAGCTTGCCCAGCAGATCGCGGGCGAGTCCGGGCTGACCTGCCGCGTGCTGGACGAGCGCGAACTCGCCAAACTCGGCATGGGCGGCCTGCTCGCCGTCGGCAGCGGCTCGGCCACGCCCCCGCGCCTGATCGTGCTAGAGCACAAACCTAAGGCTGCGAAGGCAAGGTCCAAGCAGGGGGGTGATCGGCCCGTCGTCCTGATCGGCAAGTCGATTACGTTCGACACGGGCGGGGTGTCGATCAAGCCCGCCGAGAAAATGCAGGACATGATCTTCGACAAGTCGGGTGGCATGGTCGTCCTCGGCACGATGGTCGCGCTGGCGCAGATGAACTACCCCGGTCACGTCGTCGGCGTCCTCACGTCGGCGGAGAACCACCTGTCCGGCACCGCCTACCGCCCCGGGGACATCATCCGCCAGTACAACGGGGTGACGGTCGAGATCACCAACACCGACGCCGAGGGCCGGCTGGTGCTGGCCGACGCGATCGGGTGGGCGATCGACGCGTACGCGCCCGCCGCCGTGGTGGACCTGGCGACGTTGACCGGTGGGTGCGTCGTCGCGCTGGGCCATACGATCGCGGCGCTGTTCTCGAACGACGAGGCGCTGGCGGGCGAGTTGTTGGCGGCGGGCGGTCGCGTGGGTGAAGCCGCCTGGCGCATGCCGGTGGGCGATGACCAGCGGGCGATGCTCAAGAGCAACCACGCGGACATCGTCAACTCCGCCGGGCGGTGGGCGTCGCCGCTAACCGGCGCCGCGTTCCTGACGTTTGCGCTGCCCAACACCGGCAAGGCCGAAGGGCCTGCGAAGAAGGTGCCGTGGGCCCACTTCGACATCGCCGGGGTCGCGGACACGGATAAAGATTTGCCGCTGTACGTGAAAGGGTCGACGGGGTGGGGCGTTCGCACGTTATTGAACTGGCTGGAATCGCGAATCGCGGGGCGCTAACGTCAGACCGCTCTCTCGAGCGTCGTTCTCCCGTGCGACATGTTCTCCAAGCCCCTCACCCCCGACGCCGAACTGCGACCGCTCGACCTCGCCCAGGTCGAGCCCCTCTGGGAGCTCGTCGACGCCAACCGCGAGCGCCTGCGCCAGTGGTTCGCGTGGGTCGACGCTGATCGGTCCGTTGACGACATCGCGAAGTTCGTGAAGTCGGCCATGGAGCGTCACGCGCGCGATGAAGGGCTGACCGCCGTCATCCATTATCAGGGCCGGGCGGTCGGTGCGATCGACTTCCACGACTGGCGGCCCGTCCACCGGTACACGGCCATTGGGTACTGGCTCGCCGCGTCCGCTGAGGGCAAGGGGCTCATGACGGCGGCGGTCACCGCGATGGTCGACTACGCGTTCACCGAGCGCGGGATGAATCGCGTCGAGATCCGCTGCGCGACGCAGAACGAGCGCAGCCGGGTCGTGCCGCGCCGGCTCGGATTTGTCGAGGAGGGCACGATGCGGCAGGCGGAGTTGCTTTACGACCGGTACAACGACCTGGTCGTGTACGCGATGCTGCGCGCGGAATGGTTGGCGCGCCGAGCGGGGACGTGAAGACTCGTCATTCTCCTTCGTTACGTTTCGCCGTATCGATTCTCGCTGCGCGAGACCCGCCCGCTAAAGCGGGCTCGCCGAAACCTCCACCCCGAGCGCCCGGCCCACCTCCCGCACGAACGCCCGGTGCTCCTTGGGCGCCTGCGCGTGCCAGCGCGCCAGGCACGCCGCGATCGACTCGTCCTTCGCCACTGCCCCCTGGTTCAGGTAGTACACCGCCGCCCACGACTCGGGCGACCTTTCCAGGATCCCCAGCAGCACGACCGCGACCGTCGTATTCCGCGGGCGGTCGGTCGCCGTCTTTCGCAGGGCGGGCTCGTTCTCCTTGTACCACTCGGCCAGCGACGTTCCCGCCGGGAGCGTGGCGGCCTTGACACGCTCGTCGGCGTACGCGGTCAGGCTCTTCGAATAATCCTTCCAGTTCGCGTACGGCGGTTTCACCTTCCACGCCTCGCCCATCCGCCGAAGTGTGAACAGCGACCCGGTCTCGCACAGCGACTCCTCGAGCCACTTGTTCGGGTTGGACCCCGTGCGAAATCGGCACAGCACGTGCGTCAGCTCGTGCGCGAACTGGAACGCGGTCTGCGCCCACAGGTTCGCCCCTGTATCCAGCTTGACCCGCACGGCCCCGTCCTTGTCGCGCTCGTACAGCACGATCGGCCCGCCGGGGTTGGTCACCCGCAGCCGCTCGATCTTCGCCCCGGGAAAGTACGGGAGCATCTGATCCGCGGCGGAGACCAGAACCGCCCGCACGTCGCCGCGGGACGAGCCCTTCCAGTCGGCCTTCTCGACGTCGAGGAGGAGCTCGGGTGGCGCCGCCGTTTTCGGTGGTTCCGCGTGAACGGCGACGCCGATCACAACGCAGAACAGCCAGTTCATTTGCTTGAGCATGCCCGAGATTCTCCGCTACGCGTTCTCCGGGCACACGCCCTTCAGGAAGTTCCGGTCGTGCCGGTACGTCCGCTCCAGGCCCATCGCCTTGCTCGCCCCCTCGAGGTGGAACCACCCGCGGTAGCCGATGTCGTCGAACGCGCGGCGGACTTCCCAGAAGTCGACGTCGCCGTTGCCGAAGCCCTTGTCGGCCAGGTCCTTCGCGTGGAACTCGCAGATGTGCTTCGTGCCCAGCCGGCGGATCTCCTTGTAGATGTCGTACCCCATCTTGAGCGAGTTCCCGACGTCGTAATAGCACGTGAGGTTCGGCGACCCGACCGACTCGATGATGTGCAAATGCTCGTCCGCGCTCAGCCACGACTCGATCCCGAGGTACACGCCTGCTTTCTCGGCTCTGGGCATGACCTTCTTGAAGCGCGCGATTACTTCGTCCGTCCCGGGCTTGTCCTTCTTGAGGTCGCCCTTGCCGAAGAACGCGACGAGGATCACGCGCAGGTTCATCGCGGCGGCGGTATCGATCGCGTCCGCGACCCACTGCTCGGTGCGCGGGTCGGACTTGTAGGGGATCTGGTTGAGGACGCCCATGCCCAGGCTGGCGACCTTCGCGCCGCTGCGCTTCTCGGCCTCGGCGTACGCGGCGCGGACCTCCGGCTTGCGGAGGTCGAACTTGGCGGCCGGGTCGCCGAACGAGACCATCGCGCCGTCGATGCCCATCTTGGCGCACCAATCCAGCACGTCGGGCGTCCCGCCCTTGCCGGTCATCCAATCGCAGACGCCGATCTGGAATTTCTTCACCGGCTGCGGCCCGGCGACCGGCGCGTCGGCGGCCAAGAGGTAAGGCGCGAGCGCCGCGGCGGCGACAGGGCCGAGGGTGGCGGCGATTAAATCACGGCGAGTAAACATGGCACACCTCGTGGCACGGGCTACCAGCCCGTGCAGACAATTAAGATCAGGTCGCGTCTTCCAACATTGATTCACTCACGGGCTGGTAGCCCGTGCCACGTGGCCGCCGCGCTACTTCAACGACTCCAGGTAGCTCACCAAATCCGCCAACTCCTGTGGCTTCATCAGCAGCGCGATGTCGTTCGGCATGATCGACAGCTCCAACTGCCGCCGATTCGTGATCTCCTGTTTCGCGATCTGCTGCTCCTGGCCCAGCGTGTCCTTGAGCACGACCGTCTCGCCGTCCGCCACAATGAAGCCCATGACCGAATCGCCGTCCTTGAGCTCGATCAGCCAGCCTTCGTAGCCCGAGAGGATCGTCGCCGACGGATTGAGGATCTGGTCGAACATCGCCCGGCGGTCGAATTTCGCGCCGATCTTCGACAGGTCCGGCCCCAGTTCCTTCCCCTCGTTGCCGACCTTGTGGCACGTCGCGCACTGCGTCTGCTTGACCAGGAACACTGCCTTCCCACGGACCGCGTCGCCGTCGAGCTTCATGAGTTCATCGATCGACGGGTAGGCCTCGCCCGTCATCGTCTTTCGCGGGAAGTGCTTGGCCGCCTGCGCCCGCACGCCCAAGTCCGGGTTCCGCGAGATGTTGAGCGTGACGAGCCCTTTGAGCGAGTCCGGGATCGTCTTCTCCTCCGCCATCGACAGGAGGATCTTCCCGCCCTCGGCGCTGGTCGCCAGCGCGATCGCCGCCGCGTCCCGCTCGCCCGGCTTGAGCGTCGGATCCAGCAGCCGCTTCTTGAGCGCCAGCGCCTTGTCCTTCGGCGACGGCCCGTCCACGTAGACGCGGAACCGCACCGACGACACCGTCCCGCCCTTGTACTCCGACCCGCCCGCCTCGGGCCCGCCGTTGTCGACGCCCGCCCGCACTTTCAGCCGCGTGAAGCCCTTGCCGGCCACGTCGTACACGAGCCGCATCCGCGCGTGCCCGCCGACGCCGTTGTCGTATGTCACACCGCCAATGCGCAGCGGCCCGCCCTTGCAGTTCTTGTCGATCCCGATTTCCGCCCACCCCGTCTCGGCCGTCACGGGTTTGAGCTCGGTCAGCTTCACCTGCCCCGTGGGGGACACCAGTACGCCATCGACCCAGTTCGCCCAATCCGCAGTGTTCCCGTCGCCCGCATCGTCCGCCAGCAGCGTCACGCGCTTCGCATCCGCGATGTCCACGTCGATGTCCACGTGCCCCTTCTTCACCACCGGCGACGCGAACACTTCCACGCCCGTCTCTCCGCCGGCACTCGCGGCCGTCCCGCCCGTCGTCTTGACGTCGAACTCCTTCCAATCGTTCTTCGCCCGGCTGTTCAGCCACCACTGCGCGTACTCGCGAAGGTCGCCCGGCCCCTTGGCCGCGATCTCCCCCATCGCCGTCGCCGCGAGCTTGTCGGCGACGAATCCGATCGCGTCGATCGCCTGCTTCCGCCGGGCGGGCGTGATCGAGTCGCTCATCGCACGGTCCTTCAGCGGCGGCACCGCCGTCACGGGATGCAGCCGCCACGCGATGTCCGCGAACGCGTCCGACCATTTGAGCGGCTGGCTCCCCATCACGCCGAGCAGCGTGGCGTACATCGCCTCTTCCTTGCCCTCGCAGCCGGTGCCGAGGGCCTCGAGGTACCAGCGGTCCTTGCCGTCGTAAGCCGCGGCGATCTTCACGAGCACGTCGCGACATTTCTCGACTGGTAGGTCCCGCATGGCCAATGCCAGTTCGCGGTTGGCGGGCGGGAACGCAGTGCCTACCGACGTCTTGGCCAATTCGACCGCGTCCGTCCCCGCGCTGAGAATGCGGCGGATCAAGACGACGGCCGCGTCCGAGGTCGCCGGCGCTGTCGGGCGTTCATCGAACAGCCAGACGGCGCGAGCGGACTCAAACGGCCTGCTCTGCTTTGTCTCCATCGCGGAGATCCGCGCGCGCACCTCCAAATCCTCGGCGTCACTGCGCGGACTCGCCAACCGCTGCCGCCCCATCTCCCGCACCCCCGCCGCCGGGCTCTTGAGCATCTCGATCGCCCCCGCGACCGTGCTGCCGTCATATTTCGGTGCCTCCGCCTTCCTCCCCTTTGGCCCGATCCGGTAGATGAACCCCGTCGCCGTCTTGTCCTCCATCTGGTGCCCGCCGACGATCTGGTCGTACCAGTCGGCGACGTACACGCAGCCGTCGGTGCCGATCGTGACGTCGCTCGGGCGGAACCACTTCCGCCGGTCGTCTTCCTTCTTATTCCATTTGTAATTCGGGTCCTGCTCGCCGATGGAGCGGAGGAACGGGAACGGTTCGAGCGCGAAGCCCGCGCCCTGGGGCTTGCGGTGATATCCCCAGATCACGTTCTGCCCCGCCTCGCACGAAAGGAGCAGGCCGCCGGCGAATTTGTCGCCGAGTGCGCCGCCCTCGTAATAGGCCATGCCCGTCGGCGAGCCGTTCCCGTACACGTGCCCGCTCGGGATCACGCCCGGGTCTTCCTGCCGCCAGTGCGCCGTCGGGATCGACTGGCCCGGCCGGCGGTCCGCCTGCCAACTCCGCGTGCCGTCCTTCGAGTTGTAGCCCAGGTCGCCATACTTCATCAGCCAGGTGACCCGGCAGCTCTGCGTGTCGTCGTTGTCGTCGCCCCAGAGTTCGCCGAACGAGTCGACGGCCATCCCGTACGGGTTGCGGTGCCCGTGGCCGAGCACCTCCAGTTTCGTCCCGTCCGGGTTGACGCGGAGGAAGACGCCGCCGGTGTAAATGCGCCCGTCGTCGCTCTTGAGACCCGGGGTGTTCGTCTTGTTGTACGGCGACCCGCCCGTGTAGAAGCTGCCCGCGCGCAGCGTCCACCCGCTCTTGTCCGTGACGATGTGCGGGCCGGCGTTGCCCGTGTTGAAGTACCACTTGCCGTCCGGGCCGACGTGCACCTTGTGCAGCGAGTGGTCGTGGTCGAACCCGCCGAACCCCGTCAGCAGGATCTCCTTCTTCAGCACGGCGTCCGTCTTCAGATCGCGCGTGTAGACGATCAGGTTCGGCGAGCACGACACCGCCACCTTGTCGCCGATCACCGCCACGCCCAGCGGCGAGACCAGATCCTTGTCCTGCACGAA
>DATHXE010000266.1:0-5418 GCA_035459845.1 Tepidisphaeraceae bacterium
GAGCAAGTTCGACGTCCGCCGACTCATGCGGACGATCGTGACGAGTCGCACGTACCAACTCTCGGTCGCGTCCAACGAGTGGAACAAGGACGACCTGACCAACTTCTCCCACGCCCTACCCCGCCGCCTCTCGGCCGAACAGCTCGTCGACGCCGTCGCCGTCTCGACCGGTTACCGCCCCAAGTTCAAGGGCCTCCCCGCCGGTACGCGCGCGGCCGAGGCGCCGGACGCCGTCGTCGAAGGCTCCGACACCCTCGCCCTGTTCGGCCGGCCCAAGCGCTCCACCGCCTGCGAGTGCGAGCGCACCAACAACATCAGCCTCTCCCACGCCATTAACCTCGTGAACGGCTCCACCATCGGCGAAGCCTGCGCCCGCCCCGACAGCAAGATCGTCCAGATCGTCAAGGCCGACCCCGACGACAAGGCCGTCGTGAACGAACTGTACATCGCGATCCTGAACCGCCCCGCGACCGACGTCGAGAAGAACGTCTCGCTCGGCAAGCCCGACGAGCGCCTCGGCACCGCGCAAGACCTCGCCTGGGCCCTGATGAACAGCCCCGCATTCCTCTTCAACCGATAGCGAACAGCCTTAACGCCAATAGCGCTCACCGTCATCCTGAGCGCAGCGACGGATCCAGCCCCGAACGTTCAAAGCCCCTTCGCGAGCGAAACGGTCCACGACGATCCAGCGAGATCCTTCGGAGTACCTCAGGATGACGGTCGAGAAGTTCCGCGAGTACATGACGAGGTAACCCATGCTCTCCATCCCCGGCACCCCCGGCTCTACCTGTGACGGCTTCTCGCGCCGCGAGCTCCTCCGCGTCGGCGGCGCGGGTCTCATGGGCCTCTCCCTCGCCCAGATCCTCCAGCTCCAGGCCGCCCAGAAGGCGATCGCCGCCGAGAAGGGCCCCGGCGCAGACAAGCCCCGCTCCGGCTTCGGCCGCGCCAAGAACGTCATCCTCATCTTCCTCCAGGGCGGCCCCAGCCACATCGACATCTGGGACCCCAAGCCCGACCAGCCGCGCGACATCCGCGGCGACTTCAACCCGATCAAGACCTCCGCCGACGGCGTCTACCTCTCCGAGGTCATGCCCAAGCTCGCCAGGCAGATGGACAAGGTCACGCTTGTCCGCTCGCTCAACTACACGCCCGCCGGCCTGTTCAACCACACCGCCGCCATCTACCAGATGATGACCGGCTACACGCCCGACCGCGTCAGCCCGTCCGGCCAGCTCGAGCCCCCCGCCCCCAACGACTTCCCGTGCGTCGGGTGCAACATCGCCAAGATGAAGCCCAACGAGGGCGCGATGCTCCCGTTCGTCATGCTCCCCCGCCCGCTCCAGGAGTCCAACGTCGTCGGCAAGGGCGGCACCGCCGGCTTCCTCGGCGCGGCCTACGACCCGTACTACATGTTCCAGGACCCCGCCGGCAAGGTGAAGCTCGACGACCTCGCCCTCCGAGCCGACGTCTCCCAGGACCGCATGCGCCGCCGCGCCCGCCTGCTCGACCAGGTCAACAAGCAGATGCCCGAGATCGAGCGGGCCGTCGCCGGTACCGCGATCGACACCTATTACGCCAAGGCCCTCGACCTGGTCATCTCCGGCAAGGCCCGCAACGCCTTCGACCTCGAACAGGAAAAGAAGGAGACGCGCGAGCAGTACGGCGCCCACACCTTCGGCCAATCCCTCCTCATGGCCCGCCGGCTCATCGAGGCCGGCACCCGCTTCGTCCAGGTCAACTGGCCCGCCGTCGCCAACGGCAACCCCCAGGTCGACGCCTTCGACACCCACGCCGCCAACTTTGCCCCGCTCAAGAACCTCCACTGCCCCAAGCTCGACAGCGGCCTGTCCTCCCTCATCGAAGACATGGACGCCCGCGGCCTGCTCTCCGAAACCCTTGTCGTCGCCATCGGCGAGTTCGGCCGATCCCCGCGCCTCGGCGTCTCCACCTCCGGCAACTCCAACGGCAAGGACGGCCGCGACCACTGGCCCTACTGCTACACCTGCCTCGTCGCCGGCGCGGGCGTCGCCCGCGGCTCCGTCTACGGCGCCTCCGACGCCACCGGCTCCGCCCCGAAAGAAAAACCCGTCCACCCGACTCAAATCCTCGCCACCATCTACCACGCCCTCGGCATCGCCCCCGACACGATCGTCCACAACCACCTCAACCAGCCCCGAGAGCTGATCAAGGCCGACGCGGTGTACGACTTGTTCGGATGATTCGTAGGGTGGGCTCCGCCCACCGCTCGCGCGCGACCGGCACGGTCCGCCGACGAGACCACAGGGGCGTGATCACCCAAATGGTGGGCAGAGCCCACCCTACACATGCGCTTCCTCATCGCCGCCATCCTCCTCAGCACACTCCCGGCGCTTGGCCAACCCGTCCCCTCCCTCCAAGCGGCCTCCCCGATCGTCGTCCCGCTGGGCGAAATCGACATCGCCCTGACCGGCAAGCACATCGGCGACGCCAACGCCGTGCTGATCGAAGGCCCGCCCGGCGTGAGCGTCTCGATCGTCAAGCCGCGCGGCCGGATGGACCCAAGCCGCGTCGCGCTCTTCGTCTCGGCGCCGGCCGCCAAGCCCGGCCTGCGACAACTCCGCCTCGTCACGCCCCACGGCGTGACGAACCCCATCCCCCTCCTGGTCGACCGCAACCCCTCCACCGCCGAGCAGGAGCCCAACGACACCCGCGAGACCGCCACGAACGTGAAGCTCCCCGCCGTCCTCACCGGCGGCGCACAGGCCGAGCTCGACGTCGACCACTTCGCGTTCGACGCCCGCAAGGGCCAGCGGCTGATCTTCGACGTCAGCGCCAGCCGGGCCGGGTCGAAGATCGACGCCTCACTCGCCCTGTTCGACCCCGCCGGCAAGCGCGTCGCGTCGGACGAGGACACCAACGGGATGGACCCGCTGATCGACTACACCGTCCCCGCCGACGGCCGGTACGTCCTCCGCATCCAGGACCTCCAGTTCAAGGGCGGCGTCAACTACGGCTACATCATCCGCGCGGGCGAAATCCCGTACGTCGACGCAATCTTTCCGATGGGCGCGCAGCGCGGCTCGCCCATCAATCTCGAATTGACCGGCCGAAACCTCCGCGAGTCCTCCCTGACCATCCCGCCGGACGCCGCACCCGAAAACGCATCGCCCCTCCGCCGGATCATCCTCCCCGACCTCCCGGCCATCACCCTCGCCCTCGGCGACCACCCCGAAGCCCGCGAGTCCGAACCCAACGACACGAAGGACCAGCCCACCGACGTCGCCATCCCCCTCACCGTCAACGGCCGGATCGACAAGCCCGGCGACGTCGACGTCTTCCGCTTCAAAGGCACCGGCGGCCCCGTCGTCATCGACGTCGACGCCGCTCGCCTCGGCTCGCGCCTCGACGCGCTCCTCACCGTCACCGACGCCGCCGGCACCGTCGTCCAGCGCAACGACGACGCCCCCGGCGAAGGCCCCGACGCGCGCATCCAGCTCACCACCGAAAAGGACACACCCTACCTCGTCTGGGTCCGCGACCTGACCGACCACGGCGGGCCCAACTACGGCTACCGCGTCACCATCGCCCCACCCAAACCCGCCGCCGCCGACTTCACCGTCGCCCTCCGCGCCGATACCTACCGCGTCAACCGCGGCGCACGCACCGTCGTCTTCGCCGACGTCAAACCCCGCGGTGGCTTCAAGGGCGACGTCACCGTCACCCTCACCAATCTCCCCCCCGGCGTCACCAGCAAACCGCTCGTCGTCAGCACGACCCAACCGAACAGCGGCGTCTTCACGGTCGAAGCCGCCCCCGACGCCGCACCCGGCTTCGCCCCGCTGGCGATCACCGCCACCGCCACGGTCGCCGGCAAGACCGTCACCCGCACGCCCGCCGCCAGTGTGCTGACCGGCGCGATCCCGCAGGCCTACCTCACCGTCCACGACCCCGCCCCCTTCGCGATCGAGCGCCTCGGCCCCGCAACCGAGAAGGAACCCAAGGTCCGCAAAGAGCGCATCGCCGCCCTCGAAACGCAGCTCGCCACCCCCACCCCCGAGCTCGAGGCCGCCCAGGCAACGTGGGAGAAGTCCGTCGACCTCTCCGCCGCGTGGGAGGTCGTCGACGTCACCGACGCCAAAGCCACCAGCGGCGCAAAACTCGTCCGCGAGCCGGACGGCTCCCTGCGCGCCCAGGGCACCCTCCCCGCCACCGACACCTACACGCTCACCACGAAATCCCCCGCCGCCGGCGTCCGCGCCGTCCGCCTCGAAGCCCTCGCCGACGGCGCCACCGGCCCCGGTCGCGCCGAGAACGGAAACTTCGTCCTCAACCACTTCGTCGCCACGGCCGACGGGAAGCCCGTCGAGCTCGCCTCCGCCACCGCCACCTTCACCCAGGCCTCCTTCGACGTCGCCGCCTCCATCTCGGGCGCCAACAAGAACGGCGGCTGGGCCGTCTCCCCCGAGCTCGGCAAGTCCCACCACGCCACGTACGTCGTCAAGACCGCCCCACCCGCGGACGCCGGCAACCTTTCCTTCCGCCTCGACCAGACGACCAAGTACGCCAACCACGTCCTCGGCCGCTTCCGCCTGCTCGTCTCCCGCAGCGAAAAGGCCGGCGACGGCGCCGCCCTCCCCGCCGACGTCGCCTCGGCCCTCGCCGCGCCTTCGGAAAAGCGCACGCCCGCCCAGCGCACCACCATCGCCGCGTACTACCGCTCGATCTCCCCCGAGCTCGCCAAGCTTCGCGACCAGCTCGCCGGCCTCAAGTCCGCCGGCGCCGCCTCCGCCTTCCCGCCCGTCGTCGCCGCCAACGCCACCGTAAAGCTCGACGTCTCCCTCTCCCGCACCCCCGTCTTCAAGGGCGACATCACCCTGTCCCTGGAAGGCTACTCGACCGGCCAAGACCCCAAGACGAGCCTGCCGAACGGCTTCGACCGCAACTTCGACCTCAAGCCCACCCCCCTGCCCGCCAACAAGTCGACCATGACCCTCAGCTTCAAGGCCAGGGGCAACGCCGAGAAGGGCACGCGCCTCGCCATCCTCCGCGCCGAAGCCACCGTCGGCGACGCGAAATACGTCGTCTACTCCGAGCCCTTCCCGATCACGGTGAAGTGAACTTCCCGAATTGCCTTGCCCCCGCCGTGGGGTAGAATTGACCGGTCTGAACCCGCGCAACCCCGCGCGGGACTTACCGGAACGCACATGTCAGGTGTAAGCATGCCCGTGACGCGGCCGACCGGCCGCGCCCTGATCGTCGGGTCGGCCTCCTGCCGCCCCGGGCCGCTGGCCACCCTCCAGCGCCTCGGCTACAGCTGCGCCGAGGTCGACGACCCTTACGCCGGCATGGCCGAGCTCTGCCGAAAGCCCCTCGCCTACCGCTCGATCATCCTCTCGCTCACGAGCCTCTACCGCGAAGAGCTCGCCCTGATCGCCGCCG
>DATHXE010000267.1:0-5967 GCA_035459845.1 Tepidisphaeraceae bacterium
GCGATCGTCGCCGACGTCCCGAGCGAGGCCGAGCTCAAGCCCGCGCTGTGGGGGCGGTGGGAGTTCCGCGAAAAGAAGTAGTGGCTCACCTCACCGCTTTCCGCCCGCGAGGTTGCACACCCGCCGCGCGTCCCGATCCCCCTTCTTCGCCGGCAGCCGCAGCGCGTGCCGCACGACCCACCACCGCCGCTCCCCGACTTCCGCCTCCGCTCCGCGAACCTCCTCCAGCCACCGCTCGCACGTCGCGATCGCCACCGCCGGGTGATCCTTTGCAATATCGGCCAAGTGATTCGCCACCGACCGCCGGACGTACAACTCGTCGTCGTCCCTGAGTCGCTCGAGCAGCCCGAGCGTGAGCGACGGGTCGGCCTGCACGCGCGGGAGCCGCGCCGCCCACGGCAGCCGCGGCCGCGTCCCCTCGCTCACCAACCGCCGCACGTGCGGGTTCGGATCCTCCGCCCACTCGGCCAGTAACTCCAGCGCCCGCGCCTCGTGCGCTACGACGAACGGTCGCACGCAAAACTCCGCCGTGAACCGCTTGGTCAACTCGTAGCACGCCCGCATCCCCGCATCGAATGACCCCACGCCGCGTGTCGCGATGTAATTCGAATGCGGCAGATAGAAGAACGGCGCCAGCCCGTTCTGCCCGGTCTTCACCAACTCGGGCCCCAGCGCCGCGATCAGGATCGGCCCGGCCTCTTCGAACTCGCCCGGCAACTCCGCCGCCAGCGCCGCGGCGATGCGCGCCGCCCGCCCGGTCAACTCCAACTCGTCCAGCCCCTTCACCGCCCGCCGCCGAAACCGCCCCGCGTCAAACGCCGCATGAACTCCGGCGAACGACTCCGCGACGAGTCCGACCAGTGCCGTGCCCATCAACGCCTTGAGGGGCGACCCCGCCAGGATCGACCCCGGCGCGGCGAACCGCTCGGCCGGATGCCCGCCCCCCTCCCCGCCATTCCCGGGCGTACGTTTCATCCGCATTCCCTGCTTATCGAATTCCACATCGTCGCTCGCGAATCCCGCGTCAGGTGGCAACCCGCCGCCCGTATGATACCATGTCCGCCCACCGCGCGGCGGCGCCGCCGACGGTCACCGCCACTCACGGGGCGTAGCTCAGCTTGGTAGAGCGTCTGGTTTGGGACCAGAAGGTCGCAGGTTCGAATCCTGTCGCCCCGACTTACATTTCTTAACGAGTTCCCCCTCCCAAGCGGGGACTCGTTTCTTTTTTACCACTCACCGCGGGCGCGCCTGACGCGCCCGTGTGACCGGCCGGGCCATCGACCTCGGCGTTCTCCTTGAGCCTGGCCGGGTCGACCGGCCCTGCATAAATCGTGATCGGGAACGGGTGCGCCCCCGCGCTCACCGGCGCTTCAGGATTTCCGCCACGAACGCGTCGAGCGCCGCGGTCGCGGGGTCGCCCGGCACGCCGAGGTCGTCGTTCAACTTGTTGTGCGTGGTCTCCTTCGCCCCGAACGCCTGTACCGGCACGCGGGCCTCCTTCAAGACGGCGGCGAGCCGGAACGCCTGGGCCGACGTGTCGGGGTGCCCGGCCACGTACAGGATCAGGAACGGGGGGATGCGCTTGTCGGCGGCCACGTGATGGACGGCGGAAAAGTCGCGGTGCTTGGCAGGGTCGTTGCCGAACTTCTCGCGGTGCCCGACCTTCTGCGGGGGCATGCCGTGCACCCGCCAGCGGGTCTCGGCGACCTCGATGATCGCCGGCACGTCGTAGGTGTCGCCGTCCACCGGCACGCAGCCGATCAGCACCTCGAACGAAACGCCCTCCGCCTTGAGGTACCGCTCGTCGGTGCACAAGAGCGCGGCGAGCTGGGCGCCCGCGGAGTGGCCGCCCACCAGCACCCGCTTCGGGTCACCGCCGTGCTCGGCGATGTGGTCCTGAACCCAGCGGAACGACTTGGCCACATCGCGGGTGAGCGTGGCCATGTCCACGTCGGGCAGCAACCGGTAATTGGTCGAGACGAACACGAACCCCTTGGCCATGAACATCTGCGGCTTGAGCTTGACCTGGTCCTTGTCGCCGGCTTGCCACCCGCCGCCGTGGATCCAGAAGACGACGGGGAGATTCTTGGCGTCGGCCGGGGCGTACACGTCGAGCGACAACTTCTTGTCCGGCGCGCCGGTGTAGGGGATGTCGCGCGTGACGGCCTGGGCCCGTGCGATGGGTGCGAGGGCCACGATGGCCAGAACAAGGGAGAGGTGCCTCATGGATCGGAAGTATAACGCGGGGGTGGGATCGGGCGGCGCCGAGACATTACTTTTGCGGTGACAGGCAAGGTTCTTGGGTACGGTCGGGCGTCATTGCCGAGGCGTTCCGAATGCTCGCTTGAACCCCATTTCCAGCAACAACATTCCCGCGGCCGCCCACTAAAGTCTTCTTAGACACGCACTGTCACTTCTACGTTCACTTTGCCGCGGCCGTGGCGAACCGACTTCTCACGCCCCGCGGGGCAGCGGCTCGGGCCGCCTGATCAACTCGGTTCCATACGCGGGCCGCGCCTCCGCGGCCGGGACGGACAGGAAGACGACCATGGGTCAATCCCCGGTGCCGCCAACATACAACGGGGCCCCGATCGGCCAGCCCGCCGGCCTCGGGACGCGGCGGCTCGCCATATTCTTGAGCTGCGCCTCGGCGCTGCTGGCATCGATCGCAGGCCCGGCGCTGGCAGCCGATCCCGCGACCGGGCCCGCTGCCGAGTCCGCTTCGTTTCTCGGTCAGGAGTGTCACGCCGGCCCCAAGCCCAAGGGCGACGTCCGCGTCGACGGACTCTTGCAGGACTTTTCGGGCCCGAAGATCGCCCAGCAGTGGACGGCCGCGCTCGAAGCGCGGGCCGACCGCGACCGACCGGCCGGGGATCGAGACGATGGTCGGCAACACCCGCGGCAAGAACTACGGCTTGCGATCGTTGGTTCACGAGATCGTGCAGAGCAAGATTGTTTAGAGCAAGTGATCTGAGCCAGGCAGAGAGGAACCCGTGACGCGACTCATTTCTTTGGCGATGGCGCTCCTTTCATGCTGCACGGCATTCGCCGCGGACAAGCGGGTCACGGCCGCCGGCGCGGGCAACGCGTTGGAGCCGTGGGCCTCGAAGGCCCGGCCGAGCGACGTGGCCAGGAATCACGTCGTGGACGTCACCTCGGCAGAGCACAAGTACGTCGTGCTGCACGGGGGCACGATGGACGGCACGAACTGCCGAACGCCGATGGGCACCGGGATGAACCGCGAAGGGGCCATCGAGCAGACTTGGCAGTCGAACCGCGCCGTGCGGATGGAGAACGTGGGGCAGACCGACGTGGTCGACCCGTGGCTCTCCGACGGGCGGAACAACTTCCGCAACATCAAGGAACTCGTGGCGTCGGCGGTCGCTCCGGGGATGAGTGACGCGGAGAAAGCCAGGGCCCTCTGGTATCAGCAGATCCGGCACCGGTATCACTCCTCGGCCGGCGGCGAGGACCTCGGCGACCCGGTCAAGGTGTTCAACGTCTACGGCCTCAACCCGTGCGGGAAGGACGCCATGATGATGGGTGGCCTGTGGAAGCAGGTGGGGCTCAAGGGCGCGCCGGTCCGGCTGGTGGGCCACGCCATTGCGCAGGTTCATTACGACGGCGACTGGCACGTGATGGACGGCGACCTGGGCATGATCTACCTGCTGCGCGACAACCAGACGCTGGCGAGCGACCGGCAGTTGGCCCGCGACCACGACCTGGTGAAGCGGACGCACACGATGGGACTGCTGGTCGACGACAGCCGCGCGCGGGACGAGCATGCCGCCGCGATGTTCGTGAGCGAAGAGCCGATCCAGGGCAGCCGGGCGTGCAAGGCGGACACGACCATGTCGATGACCCTCCGCCCCGGCGAGGCGCTCGTCTGGAGGTGGGGGCATAAACCCGCCAAGCACGTGTCGCCCAACCAATTCCTCTACCCGGACAACGTCTGCAACGGCCTGTGGGAGTACCGGCCGGACTTCGCCGGCGCGGTGTGGAAGAAGGGCGCGACGAAGGTGGAGAACGTCGCCGCCGGCCCCGACGGGCTGGCGGCGCAGGACGGCAAGACGGGCACGGTCGTGTGGCGGATCGCCAGCCCCTACGCCTTCGTCGGCGGGCACCTCGAAGCGGACGCCGCAGGGGCGAAGTTCTCGGTCTCGCCGGACGGCGCAAAATGGACGGACATCCCGGGCGGCAACTTCGACAAGTTCTTCCCGCTGGAAGGCAATCCGTACTATCAGTATCAGCTGCGTTGCGAATTGCCGGCCGGCGCCAAATTGAAACGGCTGGCGATCGTGAACGACCTGCAGATGGCCCTGCTCGCGCTGCCCGAGATGACGGTCGGCCAAAACACCTTCACGTACACCGACAAATCGGGTGGCGAGCGGAACGTGCGAATCACGCACGAGTGGGTGGAGCGGTCCACCAGCAAGCCGCCGGCGGCACCGGCGGCCGTCTATCCGCCGGATGGTGGCCGGGCCGAGGGCACGGACTTCGCCTTCCGCTGGCGCGTGCCGGAGGATCCCGACGGCGACCGGATCACCGACTACCACTTCGTGCTCGCCGACCGGCCGGACGTGCGGTGGCCGCTGTCGACGAACTTCGAGAAACTGATCTCGCGGACGGCGGACAAGGGCAAAGCGCAATACACGTTGCCCGGCATTGGCCTCCTGACCGGCGACGCAACCTATTACTGGCGCGTGCGGGCCAAGGACGAAAAGGGCGTTTGGGGCCCGTGGAGCAAGACGTTCAACTTCACTCCGAAGGCGCCGAACTATCCGGTGGACGTCGCGCTCGGCTACGACGATCAGCAGGAAGTCGGCGTTCTTAAGTGGAAGGCCAACCCGGCCGGCGAAAAGCCGGTGAACTACCGCGTGTACGGCAGCGACGAAAAGGGCTTCTCGGTGAGCGACGTGCCCTATAAGGTCAGCGTCGCGACATCGAAGGAGCTGAAGCCCGAGTTCCCGGCGAACTTCATTGCCGAGACCTCGGCCACCGAACTGGCGGTGATGGGCGGTGGCGTCGAGTCGCCCGACGCGAACAAGACGTACTATCGCGTGGTCGCCGTGGATGCGCAGGGCCAGCGGAGCGGGCCGTCGGACTACGCCACGGCCCCCCGGCCGACGATTTACGGAAGGCCCGTGACGCGGGCCAAGGTCGGCACGGAATACCGGTGCCCACTCCACGCCAACCGCTCGCTCGGCGACTTGCAGCTGCGGATGGTCGGCGGCAAGGAGACCGCGAACTTCTGGGACGTCGAGAAGCCCCGGTTCGCGCTCGACGCGGGGCCGGCCTGGCTCAAGATCGACCCGGCCACGGGCCTCCTCTCGGGCACGCCCGACGCCGCCGGGAAGGTCGACGTGGCCGTCACCGTGACGATCGACCGGGACGTACGGAAGCTCGACGACGGCCGGCTCGGCTGGGGCGTCGAGAAGGTGATCTCGACCTCGACGGAGCGGGTCGGCAGCGCGACGCGGAAGTATTCGATCGAGATCAGCAATTAGCGAGATTCGCCATGACGCATTGCCGACGAGACCTCCGAAAAGGACTGTTCCCGGTCTACCGCGTTACGACGGTCCGCGCGCTCGCCGCTCCCCTATCGGTGCTCGCCGCCTTTCTTTTCCCGGCGGGAAACGCAGCGCTGGCCGAAGTCATCTGGCGTGCCGACTTCGAGACGGGCACGACCGAACAGTGGAAAAGCCCTCCCAAGAGTGACGCCGTGAAAGTCGTGGGGTCGCCCGTGCGGGAGGGGAAGTTTGCCCTGCGGATCGACGGGACAAACGCGGCCCGGAGGAAGGACAACGACCGGATCGAGTTTCAGCACCAGCCCGAGCCGCCCGGGACGGCCGAAGGGACGGAGCGCTACTTCGGCTGGAGCGTCTTCCTGCCCCAGAAGCTGACGAACGACCACCACTGCCTTGGGTACCTCGAGACACGAAACAGCTGGAGTCAATTGCTGTCGTT
>DATHXE010000268.1:0-18200 GCA_035459845.1 Tepidisphaeraceae bacterium
GCGCGCGGCGCGGGTCGAGTGCAAATACAAACGCCGGGCGGTCTTGCGACCGCCCGGCGTTCTCATTTCTAACTTCTGACTCCTCCGCTCACACCACCTTGTTCACCATCCCCTTGACCGCCTCGTACTTCACGCTGGTGGCCTGGTCGATGCTGGTGAGCAGGCCCCAGAAGCCGTAAGGGCCGTTCTTCTGGGCGAGGGTGAAGTTGCCGAAGATGCCGCCGCCGGACTCCTGGTGCCAGACGGTGATCAGGTGCTGGTAGAGCTGGCCCATGCGGGGGTCGTCCTGCATGGCGGTCTTCATGTCGCCGTTGACGCCGTTCAGGTACGCCAGGTGTTGGCCGCCCTCGTACGAGTCGAGCTTGAGCCCGTAGGCGTCGGTCACGGCCTTGTTGTCCCTGATCCACTGGCGGATCGTGGTGTCGATGCGGTTGTTCATCCAGTCGAACAGGCCCTGGGCGGTCAGGCCGGGCTTGTCGACGCCCTGCCAGTCGAGGTCGCCCTGGACGCCGACGTACGGGGCGATCGCGGCCCCGTAGATCAGGTTCTTCGGGGGGCCGAATTTCGCGTTGACGTAGTCGAGCGCGGACTTGGTCCACCACGAGTTGGCGATCAGCGACCCGAGCTCGACGCGCACCTGGCTGGCGAACCGCGTCGCGCCAAACTCCTCCTTGAAGAGTTGGGCGGTGCGGGCGGTCAGCTTGCCGACGAGCTGCGCCTGGCGGGTCGTCGGGTCGGTGGACGTGAGCGTCGGGTCGTTGGCGGCCGCGTTGATGTTGGCGCGGGCCTGTTCGAAGCCGGCGTTCCAGATTTCGTTGGAGTACTCGACGTAGATGTGCAGCGTCGGGTCGACGTTGTCGCGGAAGAAGCGGGCCATCTCACGGACGTACGCCTCGGTCGCGTGGTACGGGACGGTAATCCAGAGGTCGCGCTTGAGCGTGTTGGCGAGCTTGGCGGCGACCTCGTACGGGACGCCGTTGGCGCCCGTGAACCCGATGCGGCTCGCGGGCGAGCGGTCTTGCCAGTTGACCTGCGGGCTGTCGTTGGTCTGGAACCAGTCCATCATGCGGAGCGGCCCGTTGAACGGCATCAGCTTCTGGAGGAAGACGGGGCGGAACGTGTCGCTGACCGCCGGGTTGCGGTCGGGCGAGAGGATGTGCAGGTTGCGCGGCGGGTTGGCGGCGCTGATGCCGGTGATCCGCATCTCGAGGATCGAGCCCGGGTTGGCGGTGATGTCGAGGTAGCCGGTCCAGTGGTCGCCGACGTGCGAGGTGACGGTGTACCTGGCGTTGAGGCCGGAGAACGCGAGGCTGCCGGTGCCGTCGTAGCTGACGTCGTAGCGGCCGGACGGGTAGCTGTAGGCGTAGGTGATGGTGCCGGCGTCGACGAGCGGGGAGTTCTCGATGTTGACGGGGATCGACGCGTCCGGCTGGTAGGGCGTGGCGAGGCGGCCCCACGGGCGGAACATGGTGGCCAGGTCGTTGAACGCGCCGACGGACGCCCAGTCGGCGATGCCGTCGAGGTTCATCATGACCTGCACGCCGCCCGGCGTGGTGGGCGGGGTCGTGGGGGTGGTGCCGCCGCCGGTCGGCGGGGGCGTGGTCGTGGGAGGAGGCGTGGTGGTCGGGGGCGGGGTGGTGGTGCCGTTGTCGGTCGCGCCACCGCCGGCCTTGCCGGTGCCGTCGGTCAGGACGGTCGTGCCGCTGCCGACGACCGCGCCGGCGGCCGCGGGGGCGATCTCGATCGAGTCGAGCGCGACGCCCGATGCGCCGGCGGCGGTGGTCACGGTCAGCTTGCCGTCGGTCACGGTCACGGTCGCCGTGCCCTCGGCCCAGCGGAGCGCGCTGGTCGGTGAGCCGTTCACCGCGAGCACGCCTTCCACCGAGATCTTCTGTTGCGTGGCCCACGCGTTGGCGTCGCCGGCGATCACCTTCACGGTGTACGTGCCGTTGGCGACGGCGGCCTCCCACGTCATCGTCCCGCCCATGTTCGCCAGCGTGTCGTGGATCGGGTCGGCGGCGGACCAGCGGTCGAAGAGCGCGCCGGTCTGCACGTTCCACCCGTACGACAGGCCGGTCGTCCCGCGCGTCCCGTAGGCCGCGCCGGTGTCGGCGACGTAGCCGGTCGGCGTGTAGGCGCCGGCGGGCTGGAAGTTGACCTTGAGCGACGTCGTGCCCGAGGGGGTCGTGGTGGTCGGCGGCGGCGGGGTCGTCGTCGTGGGGGGCGGAGTCGTATTGGTCGGCGGGGGAGTCGTTGTCGTGGGCGGCGGAGTGGTGGTCGTTGGCGGCGGAGTAGTCGTCGTCCCGCCGACCTCGACGATGTCGACGAAGTCCAGCTTGTTGTTGGACGCGCCCGTCGGGCTGCTGAGCGTGAGCTTGCCGTCGGTGACGGTGACCGTGGCGGTGCCCTCGACCCAGCGGTTGGCGAACGTCGTCTTCGTGTTGAGGACGGTCACGCCCTCGGCGTTGAACTTCTGCAGGTCGTTCCAGGCGTTGCCCTCGCCGGCGCCGACGGTGACCGTGTACGTCCCGTTCGGGACCGCGATCTCCCAGGTGGCGCCGGTCACGCCGTACTGCATTTCCGCGAACGAGTCCTTGCGGTAGTCGGCGTTGGCCCAGCGGGCGGCGGTGTTGACCTGCTTGTTCCACCCGTACGTGAGCCCGTTCGCCTTGGACGAATAAGTCTGGCCGGTGTCGGCGACGTACCCGCTCGGCGGGGTCGGGCCGGCGGGCTGGAAGTTCACGTGGGCGTCGAACGCCATCATCCGGCGGTCCTCGAGGCCCTGGATTTCGATCGTGCTGACGGCCGACCGCAGTCGGCTGGCGGCCGGGCGCGGCTTGGCAGGACTGGCGACACGCGAGGAGGGGCGGGCGGACCGGGGTTGGCGGCGGGAGAAAAAGGCCATGGTGTACGACTCCGTGGTGTGAAAATCAGTGGTGCGTCGAGACGTCGGTCACCCCGCGCGAGTTGAGGACCGCTACGGGCTCCTCGGCGCGCGGAATCCCCCCGTCACCGGTGGCGCATGTTTCGCGCGCCGGTGGCCCCCCGGCGGTCACCGTGAATCGATTGACGGAACGAGACCCGCCGGCCGCCGCATGCGGGCAGCCGGGCTCGACTCGCGATCCCCCGCGCCGTCGCGCAAGGAGAATCACAAATACGGTCGACAAGATCGCGGGCGTGATCGGCGGGATCACGCGCGGGTTCCGTCACGGACACGGGATGGAAATTGCCGGGCCGGTCGTCGGCCCGAGGCGCCTCGCCACGCGTCCGTCAGGGCACGCCTTGACCGGGCGTGCGGTGGGGAGCGCTGAGAACCGACACGTTGTGCGGACGACCGCTGACTCGGGTGGGAGCGGGTCACGCACGCGCCCGGGCACCGGTTCGGCGCTCGGGGGGTCGGGACTGATTCTATAATCAGGCGAGGCCTGAATTTGTGACCGCCGTCATGGCGGTCCAAGCCCTCATTTGGCATCGTGCCACAGTCTGATAAGTACGGCAAGATGCAGGGAGGGGTTCCCCCGGAAAATTCGGGCGAAAATGTGCAACAGATCACGCGGGCGCGCGTCCCACAGGTGGGACACCGCGCGCCGCCGGAATCGAGCCGTTTCGGGTAGCCAAAAATCGCATCGAATCGGTGCGAAGTTTGTTTCTCCGAGACGGCGCGCGCAGAGTATGCTGGCCCGGAACCGGGCAATTGCGGAACCCTGCCGGCGCGCGAATGATGATGCCGGGGACGACCCTACGGGCCTTGCGAAGCAGCAGGCCCGACTCACACGGAGGTGACGCGATGATTGCGTCGACCATCATGTCCAACGCCCGCCCCATCCCGCGCGAACTGTTCGGGTACGAAGTCCTGGATCACGTCGGCGACGGGGCGGGGAGCCGGATCTACGCGGCCGTGCACCCGCTGACCAAACAGCTCTGCGCCGTCAAGCACGTCGTGTGCACGGACGACAAGGACCAGCGGTTCATCGAGCAGCTCAAGGTCGAACTGGCGGTCGGGCAACGCGTCAACCATCCCGGGTTGCGCCGGAGCCTCGACTTCCAGGCGAACAAGTCCTGGCTGGGCCGGGTCAGCGACGCGATCCTGGTCATGGAACTGGTGGACGGCCTCCCGCTGGACCGCGAGCTCCCGCCGACGCTCGTGGGCGTGCTCGACACGTTCATCCAGGTCGCCGAGGCGCTGCACTCGCTGCACAACACGGGGTTCGTGCACTGCGACCTGAAGCCGGGGAACATCATGCGGGCGGCGGACGGGTCGGTGAAGGTGATCGACCTGGGGCAGGGGTGCCCGTTTAACACGAAGAAGCCGCGGATCCAGGGGACGCCGGACTTCATCGCCCCCGAGCAGGTCAAGTGCGAGAACGTGACGGTGCGCACGGACGTGTTCAACTTCGGCGCGACGCTTTACTGGTGCCTGTCGGGGAAGAAGCTCCCGACGCTGTACAACATCGGCAAGGGCGAGAACACGTTCCTGCTCGACACGAAGATCCCGACCCCGCGCGACGCGAACCCGGACGTCCCCGAGACGCTGTCGAACGTGGTGATGGAGTGCGTGCGGTCGCGGCCGGACAAGCGGCCGGCGGATTTGGCGGAGGTCGGCCGGCGCCTGGACGTGATCCGGTACGGGATGCGGCGGGGGGCCGTGACGGTTTGACCGGATAGCCGCGGGTCAACGACCTGCGGACGTGTTCGATATACGAAAGGCGCTCGCGCTACGAGAACTCGAAAGCATTCTCGTAGTCCGAACGCGCTCCCCTGCGGGCGCGCTTGAAGCTCGCACTCCGGGTCGCGGCTAAACTGGGACGCGATCGCGCGCCGCGCCGGTCAGCCTTGGGGCGCCTCTCCGGTCGTCCCCGCTTCGGCGACGCGCTCTTCCTCCCACCGCGCGAGGTCTTCTTCGGGGATGCCCAGTTCGTCGGCGACGAACGTCGATGAGTGGCCGTCCTCCTCGCCCTCGGTGGCGCCGGTCGTCACGTCGTACCGGCGCGTGGCGGCGTTAAACTGATACCCCGCGTCTTCGAGCACACTGGCGATTTCCTCGTCGATCATGATCACCCTCTCCAAATTGTCCGGGCACGACGTGCGGGCACGACCGCCGCGGGGCGTGCCGGCGTGCCACGCTAACCGGGCGCGGCGTCGGTTCGCAACAAGTTTGCGCCGGGAAGACATCCGCGCGGTACGGGGTCCGGCCCGTCGCCCCAGGCTCCGGATCCGGCGTGTCGGGCGCGCCCCGGAGTCGATCGGGTGATTCCCGTGTCGCCATGCATTCGTTTTCCCTCGACAACATCCGGCCGCGCCGACTATAACAGACAGTAACGCCCCGCGCGTGGGTCGATCGGCGACCGGCGTGCAGGGTGTCACGTCTTCCAAACCGAGGTGCGCGTCATGGTCAAGTTCGCCCAGTACATGCTGGCGGCGGTGTTCGCGGTCGGGGCCTGCACGATGGTCTCCGCCGAAGAGAAGAAGGAAGCCCCGAAGTTCACGGCGGGGTCGTGCTGCGACAAGGCGGCCAAGGCCGGCGAGAAGTGCAAGCACCCGTGCTGCGTCGCCGCGACGGAAAAGGGCGAGGTGTGCGCCAAGTGCAACAAGCCGAAGAAGGAAGCCGCCAAGTAAGGCGACCCGTTCGGCTCGACCTGAATTGGCGCGGCCCCCGGTTCCGTTTCGGAACAGGGGGCCGCGTCGTTTTCGGGTCGTCGTTGAAGACCGGACGGACTACGCGCGCGCCCGGCGCCGCCGGGCCAGCAGGCCGATCGCGCCGGACGACAACAGGCCGACCGACGCCGGTTCGGGCACGCCGATCGCCTCGTCGAACGACGTGGCGACGCGGAACTCGTCGAACCGGAGGAACCCGTCGACCGTGTCGCTGACGCGGCGCACGTCACCGGTCAGGGCCAGCGACTTGAACGGCTGGATGACGCCGCCCCCGTCGCGCCGCCAGTTGGCGCTCGACCCCGTGAGCCCGCCGGTCAGCCCGGCCTCGCCGAGCGACAAGTCCGGATTGACGTACAGCGTGAAGGTGTCGGGCGTGCCCGCGTCCCCGCTCGCCGGGCCCTCGATCTTCATGACCAGCAGGTGCGAGGTGTTGGTCGCGAGGGCGGCCGCGTCGGCGTTGCCCGTCCCGGACACGCCGGTCCCGGCGAACGTGAAGAACGCCTGCCGGGCGGTGTTGATCCCGACGTTGAGCGTGCCGGCGACCGTGTTCGAATTGAGGTTGGCGGTGAAACTCACGGCCGGCGTCTGGTTCACGCTCATGAGGAACGCGACCCAAACGACCTGCGACGCGTCGGTCGTCGACGCGGCGCGGGTGGAGATCTTCACGCCCGAACTGCTGCTCGAGCTGTCGCGGAAGTACGAGAAGTTCCCGGCCGTCGACGTCAGGCCGGTGTAGGTCAGGCCCGCCGCCTCGACCGGCGCGTAGATCGCGCTGTTGTAGGCGCTGGCGCTCGACCAGGCGTTGGCGTCGGGAAAGCCGGCCGTGATCGGGCTTTGTCCGAGCACGCTGTCGTTATCGATCCCGTTGGTCGACGCGATCCCGGTCGTGTACGTCGTCGACCCGGGCGCGCGCCCCGGGTCGCCCGTCGGCCCGCCTGCCGCAAACCCGTCCTAGGCGATGACCGCCGCGCGCGCGCGCGGGGCACCACACTCGCAACACCGCCGCGCTGAGCATTCCCGCGCACACCAAACGCTTTGAACACATTGCAGCCCTCCAGCCTCGATCGCCCGTGCCCACATCACCCGCGTGGGGCAATCCCCGACCCTACACGAGAAATACACGACAGGCGGACGCGCGCGTCACGGCAAATCTGCGAGCTTCTCAGATTCTTGGGCCACAGCCCCAAATAACAACGCGAGCCCGCGAATCTCGCGGGCTCACGCTTCGTTTTCGGTGCCGGGGATGCCGGCGTTCATCAGCGAGGGCGACGGGACTCGAACCCGCAACCACCGGATCGACAGTCCGGTACTCTAACCAATTGAGCTACGCCCCCGTCGCTGTCCCCGCACGGTTGTCGTCGATCGGGTGATCTCCTCCGCCGTGCGAAGACGCGTATATTTAGCCGCTTCGGCGGCGGTGTCAAGGGGGGCGGGCGGACCCGATCGCGGCGCGCACGCGGTTCACTTCATAGACGCGACGGCCCGGTCCGCTGCCGCCGTCGCCGTGGACGGGGCGAGCACGTCGCGATTGGTCGCGGCGACGCCTTCCACGGCGATCGGCGTCGGCACTTCCGCCTTGCCGGCCAACAGCGGGTAGACGATGCCCGCGGCGATCGCGCCGATGATCGGGGCGACCCAGAACGCCCAGAGTTGTTCGAACGCCCACCCGCCGACGAAGACCGCCGGGCCGGTGCTCCGCGCCGGGTTGACGGACAGTTTTGTAACGGGGATGCCGATCAGGTGGATCAGTGTCAGGCCCAGGCCGATGGCGAGCGGGGCCATGCCCTTGGGGGCGCGGGCGTCGGTCGCGCCCAGGATGATCATGAGGAAGGCGAAGGTCAGGACGACCTCGGCGGCGAGGGCGGCCTTGAGGCCGTACCCGCCGGGGGAGTGGTCGCGGTACCCGTTGGCCGTGAAGTCGCCGGGCGTGAACGTGGGGCTCCCGCTGGCAATGAAGTACAGCACGCCCGCCCCGAGGATCGCGCCGATCGTCTGCGCCAGCGCGTACGGCCCGACCTCCGACCACTTGAACCGCCCGCCGACCGCCAGGCCGATCGACACCGCGGGGTTCAGGTGGCAGCCGGAGATGTGACCGATCGCGTAGGCCATGGTCAGGACGGTCAGCCCGAACGCGAGCGACACGCCGAGGAACCCGATGCCCAGGTTGACCGGGCTGGGGGCGGCGGACATGAACTTCCCCGCGATGACGGCGCTGCCGCACCCCCCGAGCACGAGCCAGAATGTTCCGAATGCTTCCGCGCCCAACTTTCGACCCAGTGTCATGGGAACCTCAGGTGAGAAATCGTTGCGAACCCCTCCGCACGTCCCGCACGGACATTGTGACCGATCCCCGCAATGGTTTGCCAGAAAGTGGGTCACCGGTGACAGCGCGGCGCGCGCTCCTCTTCGGGCGGCGCTGTCGCTTGTCCTGCGGGTCGCGGCTACACGTGGGCGGGCATGTGCGGTCGGTTACCGACGACTTCGCACCCCTGTGCCGGACGCGCGGGGGTTGCGCGATTCCAGCGGGGGCGTCGCTATAATCGGCCCCGCATTCACGGAGGAAACGGGACGATGATCCTCGCTGGGATAGACGAGGCCGGATACGGGCCGCTGCTCGGGCCACTGGTGGTGGGGTGCTGCGCGCTCGAGATCACGCCGGACCCGGCGCCGGGCGAGCCGGTGCCGTGCTTGTGGAAGCGGCTGACCAAGCTCGTCTCGCGCAGCCGCACGAAGACCGGGAAGAAGCTCCACGTCAACGACTCGAAGGACGTCTATTCGCCGTCGACGGGGATCAAGGAGCTCGAGCGGTCGATCCTGACGTTCGCGATGGCGTCGGATCGGCAGGTCGAGCGGTTCGACGACTTCCTCGCGTGCGTCTGCCCGGACGCGCTGGCGGACCTGGCGCAGCACCCGTGGTACGCCCCCCCTGCCGGCGGCGAGGCGTACCCGTTCGACCAGGACGCGGTGTCGGTGAATTTGTTCGCCAACGGGCTGCGCGCGGAGATGACGCGGTCGGCGGTGCGGCTGGCGCACTTGTGCGCGCGCGTCGTCCCGGAGCGGCGTTACAACGCGATGGTCGACGCGACGCGGAATAAGGCGAGCGCGCTGTTCTCGATCGCGGCCGAGCACCTCGACTACCTGCTCAAGACGTTCGGACGGCAGAACCTCGTGATCGTCTGCGACCGCCAGGGTGGGCGGGAACACTACGGACATCTGCTCCGCCTGATGTGGGAGGATTGGCCGCTGGAGATTGTCAAAGAGGAGGACGGGTACGGCGAGTACGTCCTGCAACACCCCGGCACTTCGCCCTTCCCGCCCGTCCGGATCATCTTCCGCGAGAAGGCCGAGGCGCAGTCGATGAGCGTCGCGCTGGCGTCGATGCTGAGCAAGTACCTCCGCGAGGGGCTGATGCGGCGGTTCAACGCGTGGTGGCAGACGCACCTGCCGGACGTGACGCCGACGGCGGGGTATTACAACGACGGGGCGCGGTTCTTGCGGGACATCGATGTGAAGCGGAAGGAACTGGGGATTCCGGATCAGATGTTGATTCGGTCCAGGTAGTCAATTGTCAGTTGTTAATGGTCAATTGTGGGAGGACACGCCTTCGGCGCGTCTCCGGAACAATTGACCATTGACCATGAACAATTGACAATCACGCCATGCCCATCGAGCCGCGCACCGACGGCACCGTGATTGCCCGTTTGACCGACGACCCCGGCCTGTCGGCCCAGATGGACGCGCTGCTCGCGCGCCCGCCGGAGCAGGCCGAGCGCGTGATCTTGGACTTCACGGGGGTGCGGTACGTGAACTCGTCGAACATCGCGCGCCTGCTCCGGCTGCGGCGCACGCTGATCGAGAAGGACGGCCGGCTGGTGCTGTGCGGGCTGGGGCCGCAGGTGCAGTCGGTGTTCGACGTGACGGGGCTGGACAAGATTTTTCATTTCGCGGCGGACAGCGCGGAGGCGGAACGCGCGACGCTGTGAGTCGTGCAACGGGCGCCCCCTCGTCTCGACGCCGCCGCGACGCGCGATGACCGTCTCATATAGCCCGCCACTTGTGGCGGGACGGCGCGGTTCGGGGCGGGTTGCACGGTTTCGCTGCGCCGTCGCGCGTACTCCGTTCTTTCCCGTGCCGCGGTTTCCCGCCACAAGTGGCGGGCTATATGAAGGACCGTTCGGCGCGGGGCGGGGGTTGAGGCGATCGGGGCGGCGTCGCGCGAATGGGTGGACTTCGAATCTTTCCCGCGTGAGAATACGCGCCTCACTTCTTGCGGAGAACTCGATGGCTTATCGTCCCTCGCGCCGCGCGGTTTTGAAGTCCGCCGTTGCCCTGGCCGGGCCGGTGATCGTGGCCCCGTCCGTGCTCGGCGCGAACGGGTCGCCGCCGCCGAGCGAGCGGATCACGCTCGGGTTGATCGGGCCGGGCAAGCAAGGCTCGTCGCACCTGGCGGCCCTCGTGCGGCGGTCGGACGTGAACATTTTGGCCGTGTGCGACGTGCAGGAGGAGAAGCGCGTCGCGGCGCGGCAGGCGATCGAGCGCGTCGTCGGCGCCGCGTCCACCGACCCGAAGGAGCGGCCCGCGACCGCCGACCCGGACGCGTCGACCGCGAGCAGCCCGTGGACGGCGACGAACCTCTCGGCCGGCGCGGGCAAGGGCCCGGCCACCAAGGCCGCCGACGTGAAGTACTACAACGACTTCCGCGAGGTGCTGGCCCGGCCGGACATCGACGCGGTGCTGATCGCGACGCCCGACCACTGGCACGCGGCGATGATCATGCACGCGGCGGCGGCGGGGAAGGACATTTACTGCGAGAAGCCGCTGACGCTGACGATCCGCGAGGCGCAGCGCGTGGTCGAGCAGGTGAACCGCTACGGCCGGATCCTCCAGACGGGCAGCCAGCAGCGGTCGAGCCGGGAGTTCCGCTTCGCGTGCGAGATGGTGCGGAGTGGGCGGATCGGGCAGCTCAAGCAGGTGATCGTCGCGACGGGCACGCCTTCGAAGGAGCGCGATTTGCCGGCCGAGCCGGTGCGGAAGGGCGTGGACTGGGACATGTGGCTCGGCCCCGCGCCGATGCAGGGCTTCAACAAGATCCTCTGCCCGCCGATCGAGGACAACGGGTGGGCCATGTGGCGGCTGTACCGCGACTTCTCCGGCGGCGCGATGACCGACTTCGGCGCCCACCACTTCGACATCGCCCAGTGGGGCATCGGCGCCGACGACGCCGGCCCGGTCGAGATCCTCCCGATGATCCCCGAGAGCGCCCCCGGCAAGAAGGACGGCCGGTGGATGACCATGCGGTACGCCAGCGGCGTCGAGGTGCTGCACGCCAACACGTTTGCCGACTTCGGCGGCAAGGGGCTCACGTTCGTCGGCACCGAGGGCGTCATCGACGTCGACCGCGGCAAGCTGATCACGTCGCCGGCGACCGTCCAGCGCGTCAACACGCTGCCGAACGAAACGCACCTCTACCGCTCGCCCGGCCACCACGAAGACTTCCTGCGGGCCGTGAAGACGCGCGGGACGACGGTCTGCCCCGTCGAGGTCGGCGCGCGGAGCGTGAGCGTGTGCCATTTGGGCAACATCAGCTATTGGCTGAACCGCCCGCTGAAGTACAACCCGCAGACGTGGAGCTTCGAGGGGGATGACGAGGCAAACCGGTGGTTGGACCGGCCGAAACGCGGGGGGTGGATGGTCTGACGTATCGCGGGCGTCCCGCCCGCGTGTCCATCGTGGCATGGGCATCTTGCGGATCTTGCCCATGGGTCGTGTACGCACGACCATCGAACGGTACGCCGTTCGAGAAGTTCGGAGCGAAGCGACCCGCCCGTGGGGTCGTTGGCGCATCTACGGGCGGCCGTCGTCAGGTTAGGCCGCGACGGCCTCCGTCGCGCCGTCGTCGGTCGATGCCGGATGGGCGTTGTCGAAACGGGGATGCCAGCGCCCGTCCGTCGCGGTGGCGAAATTCGCGAACAGCACGCCCCGCACCCGGTCGCCCTTGCCGCCGACGCCCTTGAGCACGGCCGAGATGGACGCGAACGGGTTCTCCGCCAGGAATGCCGTCACGTCGTTCAGGAGCTGTGCGCTCGTGCGCGGGAGCCGCAGGGCCATGCCCCGGGGGATCTTATTCTGGTTGACGATCGGCTTCCGCTTGAGCAGCGCCGTCAGGATCCGCAACATCGGCTCGGGGTCGATCGTGATGCCGGCGATCACCGCATCGACCCGGCCGGTCCGGACGACGACCGCGTATTCCTCACGAATGGCTTCGGACGCGGCCAACTGGTCCTCGTACGCGGAGCATTCGGCAGACGAGTCGAACTCCTTCCCGTCGATCGCCCGATACCTGATCACTTGTTTCATCGGCGTATTCCGGTTCGTTTTGTGCGCGCGATCGCGCCGTCGCGGCGGTCGCTACGGACTCCACGACTTCTATCGACAAACGGCGCCCGATTTCTTGTGGGTCGGTTCCGGGCCGGCCGGCACTTCACCAAAGGACCGCCTCGGCCGACCGCGAATTCTGTTTACAGTCCGATCAACTTGGGGCATCCTTTGGCTCGCGCCGGTCGCCGGCCGAACGTCACCTCTTCCCCGAAGGAGCCCCATGAACCGCCGCACCCTCCTCAAGTCCGCCGCCGCCCTCGCCGCCACGCTGGCGACGGGTCCGCAAATCCTCAAGGCCGCGCGTAAGCCGGCGTCGGAAAAGCTGAACGTCCTGCTCGTCGGCGTCTGGGGTCGTGGCCTCGCGCACTACCAGTCGCTGGCCGAGGAGAACGTCGTCGCGCTGTGCGACGTGAACGAGAAGCGGTTCGCGGACGCGCTCAAGAAGTTCCCCGGGGCCGCGACGTACGTCGACTGGCGCAAGGCGATCGACCACAAGGGGCTTGACGCCGTCGTCATCTGCACGGCCGACCACCACCACGCGTTCATCTCCAACTGGGCGATCAACCGCGACCTCCACTGCTACTGCGAGAAGCCGCTGGCGATCAGCGTTGAAGAGGCGCGCGTCGTCCGCGCGAACTGGCTCAAGAAGAAGGACAAGCTCGCCACGCAGGTCGGCATGCAGCGCCGCGCGATGCCCAACTTCAACCGGATCAAGGAGCTGATCCGCGACGGCGCGATCGGCGAGTTGCAGGCCGCGTACGCGTGGGGCAATCGGCAGATCCGCCGGACGGGCTACCCGCAGGGCAGCGGCGCGCCGCCCGAGGGATTCAACTGGGAGCAGTGGGTCGGCCCGAGCGAGTACCACCCGTACAGCGCGGATTACTTCAAGGGCGGCGCGGGCATGAACTGCCTGGAGTGGAACATGTACCCCGCGTTCGGCGCGGGGCAGATCGGCGACATGGGCAGCCACACGATGGACCTGCTCTGGCAGGCCGTCGACGGCAAGCTGCCGATCACGTGCGAGGCCAAGGGCGAGCCGTTCAACCCGGAGGTGACGCCGGTCGAGTGCGAGAGCCACTGGGACCTGCCCGCCCACGACTGGCGCGGCCCGATCCGCGTCAGCTGGTACCAGGGCGGGCGCATGCCCATCAGTCCGAAGAAGTTCATCGACCTCAAGGCGATCGACCACGGCGCGATGTTCAAGGGCTCCAAGGGCTTCCTCGTCTCCAGCTTCGACAGCCGGGTCGTCCTGCCGTTCGGCGACACGGCCGACCTCACGTACTACAAGCCGCGCACACCCGACAAGGTGCTCCCGAACATCGGCCACTTCCAGAAGCAGTGGCTCGACGCCTGCCGGACGGGCGCCCCGACCGCGTGCGACTTCGAGTACAGCGCGGACATGATCGAGCTGATGCTCCTGGGCCTGGTCGCCCACCGCGTCGGCAAGAAGCTCGAGTACGACCCGATCGCCGGGAAGGTGACGAACGTGCCGGAGGCGAACCAGTATTTGAAGCGCGAGTACCGGGAGGGGTGGACGCTGAACGGGTAACGCGTCGGAGTTTGAACCACGAATCACACGAAGGGACACGAAGGTGGGAACCGCAGATGAACGCGGATGCACGCAGATAAAAGAGAGGGGATCGGCACTTTTCTGATCCGCGTTCATCCGCGTTCATCCGCGGTTCAATTCCGCCTGACATTCGTGTCGATTCGTGGTTCACCGCTAACGCCCGCCGCAATAGGGTCGTCGACCGCCCCCTTCAACGGAGTCCGCGCATGGCGCCCCAATCGCCGCCCAGCCCCTTCGAAGCCCTCGAGCCGCGCCGCATGTTCGCCGTGACCGGCGTGCGCGACTTGCTCTACGTGCGGGTCCGGTTCTCCGACCAGGCCGCGCTCCCCGAGTCGCTCGCCACGGCCCAGGCCAACGTTGCCCAGTCGACCAAGTGGATCGGCGAGTACAGCGGCAAAAACGTCTCCTTCCGTACCAAGCTGGCGGCGGTCGCGCTGCCGCGCACCGAGGCGTACTACAAGTCCGCCGGCGTCACCCGCCTCGCCGACGACGCCGACGCGGCCCTGCGGGCGCAGGGTCAGTCCCTGAGCGGCGTCGAGCACGTCAGCTACCGGTACAACGGGGCCGTCGGGACGTTCGGCGGGCTCGGCCAGGTCAACGGCCCGCGCACGTGGATCCGCTACAGCTCGGCGAGCATCATCACGCACGAGTTGGGCCACAACATCGGCCTGGGCCACTCGAGCTTCGCCAACCCGACCGACAACGCCAAGCCGTTCGGCGCGTCCGCGTCGTCCGAGTACGGCGACCCGTTCTCGAACATGGGGGGCGGCGGCGGGAAGGACTGGAACGCCCACCAGAAGGCGTCGCGCGGGTGGCTGGGCGGCAGCCGCACCAAGACCGTTTCGGCGACGACCGCCGGCACCCACACGTTCACCCTCGCCAGCCACGACGACGCCGCGACGTACGCCACGACCGGCGTCTACCTGCTCAAGCTGACCCTCTCGTTGACCACGTCCTACTACGTCTCCTACCGCCGGAGCCCCAACGCCCTGTTCGTCCACCGCGCCCCGACCTCGAACCCGACCGGCGGCACGCTGATCGACGCCACGCCCTCGACCGCGACCGCCAGTGACGCCGGCCTGCTGTTCGGCAAGACGCTGATCGACCGCCGCGGGAGCGGCGCCGCCGACGACATCACGATCCGCGTCGCCCGCGACGGGATCAACGCCAAGGTCACGGTCACGATCGGCGCCCCCCCTGCCCCCCCTGCCACGACGACGACGGCCGCCGCCACCGCCGCGCAACCGCTCACCACTGCACCGTCGGCGACCACGACTGCCGCCGCCCCGGCGCCGGACAGTTGCCTGGGCAACGATCGCGCCGCCGAACCCGTGTGGGCTTAACCGCCGCTGGCGCACCCACATGCCGGAACGAACCACGAATCGCACGAATGAACACGAAGGTTGGAACCGCAGATGAACGCGGATGCACGCAGATAAAAATGAGGGGATCAGTTCTTCTCTGATCCGCGTTCATCTGGGCCATCTGTGAGCATCGGTGGCTAACTCGCTTCACCTCTTCCTCTGTGGCTCTGTGCCTCTGTGGCGTATTGAATCATTCGGAGACGCGCGGGGCGACGGCGGTGGGGTTCGGTAAGTAATGGACTCGTGGGCTGGTAGCCCACGCTACGGCGCTCCCATCCGGCCCGGCGATCGGATACGATCGGGCGTCCCTTCGTAAAGAGGAGCCCCGTTATGCCCACCCCCCTGCCGTCCCGCCGCCGATTCCTTAAGTATTCCGCGCTCATAGGGGGGGCGGCGGCCGCGCCGATGATCGTGCGGCCGCACGTCGTATCCGCCGCCAACGCGGCGGGGACGCCGCCGCCGTCGGAGCGGATCACGATCGGGATCATCGGGCCGGGCAAGCAGGGCGGGAACCACGTCGCGGCGATCGCCCGCCGGGCCGACGTGGCGATCCTCGCCGTCTGCGACGTGCAGGAGTCCAAACGCCAGCGCGCCCGCGAGGCGATCGAGAAGGCCGCCGCCGCCGCCGCCAAAGAGCCGCGCGCGCCCAGGACGACCGGCAACGCGATCAACGCCTCGGCCCCGTGGGACTCGGCCTCCGCCGGCGGCTCGGGCGCGCCCGCCACCGACCCCAAGGCCGTGAAGTATTACAACGACTTCCGCGAGTTGCTGGACCGCCCGGACGTCGACACCGTCCTGATCGCCACGCCCGACCACTGGCACGCGCTGCAGGTCGTCATGGCGGCCAAGGCCGGCAAGGACATTTACTGCGAAAAGCCGCTGACGCTGACGATCGGCGAGGCGAAGGAATGTATCCGCGTCGTGCGGCAGTACGGGCGCGTGTTCCAGGTCGGCAGCCAGCAGCGCTCGGCCCGCGAGTTCCGCTTCGCCGCCGAGATGATCCGCAACGGCCGCATCGGCAAAGTGAAGACGGTCACCACGACGGTGGGCGGGCCGTCGAAGGAGCGGGACCTGCCGGCCGAGCCGGTCCGCGCCGGCGTCGACTGGGACCTGTGGCTCGGCCCCGCGCCGATGCAGCCGTTCAGCAAGACTCTCTGCCCGGGGCCGGAGTTCGACGGCTTCCCCAACTGGCGTAGCTACCGCGACTTCTCCGGCGGCGGCATGACCGACTGGGGCGCCCACCACTTCGACATCACCCAGTGGGCCCTGGGCATGGATGACTCGGGCCCGACCGAGATCATCCCGCCGACGCCCGACCGCAACTGGCTCACGTTCCGCTACGCGAGCGGCATCGAGCTGTACCAAGGCAAGACCGGCGGCGGCCGGGGCATCGTCTTCGAGGGCACCGAGGGCACGATCGAGGTCGCCCGCGGCTACCTGCAGACGACCCCCGACAAGATCATGCGCACGAACACGCTGCCGAACGAGACGCATCTCTACAACTCGCCCGGCCACCACGAGGACTTCTTCCGCGCCGTCCGCGAGCGGCGCGACTGCGTCTGCCCGGTCGAGGTCGGCGCGCGGAGCGTGTCGGTCTGCCATCTGGGCAACATCGCCAGCTGGCTCGGCCGCCCGCTGAAGTGGGACCCGCAGCACTGGACGTTCGTGAACGACCCGGAAGCGAACCGGTGGATCGATCGGCCCAAGCGCGGGCCGTGGCAGATGTAGCGTCACCCCTCGAAGAACTGCTTCACCGGGCACGAGAAGCCCGGGATCACGTCTTCGCCGTCGATGGCGTCGTCGACCGACAAGTCCAACACCGGGCCCCGCGGCGACGTCCGCGGCCGATGCACCCGCACGGTCCGCGTCCTCGGGTACAGCACCCAGACCAGCGGCACCCCCGCCCGGAGATACTCGGCGACCTTTTCCTCCACGTCGTCCGCAAGGTCGTTCGGCGACACGACCTCGACCGCGAGGTCGGGCGCGACCGGCACGTGGCCGAGCACGGCCAGGTCGCGCGGCACCCGTTCGGTCCGCACGAAGCTCGCGTCCGGCCTGCGCACCTTCTTGGGCGCGTCCGGGAAGCATTGGTAGCCCGTCTCGGAATTGAACGTTTCGCCCAAGCTCTTCTGGAGCACGTAGGACCCCATCAGGATGATCACGCGACCGCTCACGCGACCCGACTCCGCTCCCATATTTCGCTCCACGAGTTGGCCGTCGACCAGTTCGTAATTGATCGCGTCCTCCATCCGGAGGAGATCCTCGGGCGTGACAACGACTTGGGGCGGCGGGGCGATCGTCATGGACGTTGAACCTCGTACGGCATTATATCGAGCCACTCTCGCCGCGGGGACGAATTCCGGCGCGTCCCCGCGGCATCGTAACGCCGCTTTCAAAACCTCCGTCACGCTCGGCCATCCCGCCCGAAACCACTATACTTGGGTCGGAATGCCCGCCATCCCCGAAGACGACATCCTCCGCAAACTGACCGACCCCGCCCTGCGCCCCGTCGCCGAGCGCGTGATCGCCGGGACGCCCCTGTCGCACGCCGACGGCGTCGCCCTCTACGCCACGCGCGACTTGCACTCCGTCGGCCGGCTCGCGCACCTCGTGCGCACGCGCCTGCACGGCGACCGCGTTTACTACAACCGCAACCGCCACATCAATTACACGAACGTCTGCGCGCTGTCGTGTAAGTTCTGCAGCTTCTACCGCAAGCGGGGCGAAGCGGGCGCGTACGAGATGCCGGTCGAGCAGGTCGTCGCGACGGCGGTCAAGGCTCGGCAGGCGGGCGCGACCGAGGTGCACGTCGTCGGCGGCCTCCACCCGTGGCTCAAGTTCGACTACTACCTGGACCTGATGCGCGGCATCCGCGCCGCCGCCCCCGGGCTGCACATCAAAGCCTTCACGGCGATCGAGATCATCCACTTCGGCCGGATCAGCCGCCAGCCGATCGCCGACGTGCTCACGCAGCTGCGCGACGCCGGCCTCGGCTCCCTCCCCGGCGGCGGCGCCGAGATCTTCGACGACCGCGTGCACGACGCGGTCTTCAAGGGCAAGGTGCGGGCCGACAAGTGGTTCGAAGTGCACCGCACCGCCCACGCCCTGGGCATCTACTCGAACGCGACGATGCTCTACGGCCACGTCGAGACGCCGAGTGAGCGCGTGGGGCATTTGATCAAGCTGCGGGAGTTGCAGGCGGAGAGCTTGGAGAATTGCCGATTGCCGATTGC
>DATHXE010000269.1:0-3107 GCA_035459845.1 Tepidisphaeraceae bacterium
GCCGTAGACCTTTTTGAGCTGGGGCAGGCCGTTGGTCTCGATGTCCTTGGTCCAGTCATCCGCCCCGGTCATGGCCTGGGGCTTGGGGGCGTAGGCGGCGGCGAAGGCGATGTTGTTGGAGTTGACGCGGAGGAGCGGGGCGTTTTCACAGACGCACCCGCCCTGCATATTCTGGGAGACCATGACGGCGGGGAACGACACGGCGATGCGCGGGTCGATGGCGGCGAGGAGCATCGACTGCGTGCCGCCGCCCGATGCGCCGGTGACGGCGAGGCGGGATGCGTCGACCTCGGGGAGCGCGGCGACGAAGTCGAGCGCGCGGACGGAGTTCCAGGTTTGCAGGCCGAGGACGGACTGGAGGCGGAGGCCGGGGTCGACGTCTTCAAAGCCGGCGGGGGCGACGTTGCCGGAGCGGCGGTGTTCGATGCCCTTGGAGTCGGCGTAGCCGATCATGTCGTAGTGGAAGACGACGCAGCCCATGCGGGCGAGCATGGCGCAGCGGGCCTGGAGCGGGTACTTGGCGCCCTCGGGGGTTTTTTCTGCGCCGGAGGCGAGTTCCTTTTTGACGGCGGCGTCGTTGGCCTCGAAGAAGCGGCCGTTGTTCCAGTGGCCGTGCGGGCAGAGGACGGCGGGCATCTTCGTGCCCTGCGGCGGGGCCTTCTTGGGGCGGTAAAGGTTGCCGGTGACGTAGTGGCCGGGGAAGGACTCGAAGTAGACCTTCTCGACGGTGTATTCGTCGCGGTCGATCTTGCCGTGGATCGCCGCCTTCACGGGTGCGCGGTCGGCGGGCATGGGGAAGAGGCCGGCGGCGGTGAGGATCTGCTCGCGGATCTGCTGGGCTTCTTTTTCCCAGTCGGCGCGGGTGGTGGCTGCGGGGTTCCAGGCAGCGACGGTGTTGTAGTCGCGGTGGCGGCCGAGGCGGGAATCGGCGGGCGGCTGGCCGGCGGGGGCGACGCGGAGGAGGTCTTCTGCGTGCAGGGGTGAGGCGAGCGTGATCGCCGAGAGGACGCCGAGAGCCCACCGCCTGGTGATCCGCCGAGGGGAATGCCGCATCGCCTGCTCCGTGATGTTCGTGACCGTGAATGCCCTGATGAGGTGACTACCGTGGGTATTTGAAACCGTGGGGGAAAGAAAATCAAAACGGGGGTCAGGTCGGGTCGGCGAAAAATGAGCGTCGGGGAGGTCCGTCGGTCGGGTTGTGTCGTAACACGAGCGGGGCGGGTGAGTTGGGCTGCGCCGCGACGGTTTGGAATTCGGTACAAACCGGGCATTTCCGGTACTTTCCGGTACTTTTCGGTACCGCTCGGGACTGTTTCGGTACGACGCGGATTCGAGCGGTCGGTCTACCTTACGTGCGGTGTCACGGCGGCGTGGTGACCGGCGCGCACGGACGCGGGATTCGGAGCGACGGGGTGTGAATTTTCCCGAGTTTCTTCTTGCGGGCGAGTAGCGCGCAGATGGTGAGCGTGTTGAGCGAGGCGCGTTCGCGGTTCGAGCGCTCACGTGCACCTTCGGTGCGACCGCTAAGTACGTCCTTGTAGTTCGATGGCGGGGTGCGAGAGCGGTGGGCGGAGCCCACCCTACTGGATCAGCGGTAACGGCGGCGCGAGCGGCCCTTGTGGGGGTGGGCGTTGGCCATGGTCGTGCGGAAGTTGCGGTCGGGTTTTTGTTTGCGGATCCAGTTCAGGAAGAGTTGGAGCTCGGGGGCCTGGCGGAGGGAGGCGAGGGAGTCGAGGCCCTTGTCGAGCTCTTTGTTGGAATAGGTGGCGTGGAGTTGTTTGTGGCAGGGTTTGCAGAGGGGCGTGCGGTGCTCGGCGCGGCCGCCTCGCTCGCGGGGCTTGAGGTGGTGGAGGGTGATGAGGTGGGAGGGGACGAGGCGCTCGCAGAGGGCGCAGGGTTGGTAGGTCTCCTCGCGCGGGGGCATGGGGAAATGGTAGGGCGCGGGACCGGGACGGGGCGCGGAAGGGGACAGTTGAACATCGAACATTCAACCTCGAACCGCAGACCGCGCCGGTTCGATGTTCGATGTTCGATGTTCGATGTCCTCTACTCGTTCGGGGCCCTCGGTGCGGGTCGGTCCGGAGGAACTTCGACGACGTCGCCCGGTTCGAGGAGGTAGTTTTCGCGGAGGTCGCCGGTGCGGAGCATGTGGCGGACGTCGACGATGGCGGTGGCGGCGGCGCGGCCGTCGCGGGGGGCGCGGGAGACGGAGACGTGGCGGGGCCAGGGCGGGGCGGCGGGGCCGAAGCCGGCGTCGACGAGGGCGCTGATCACGGTGTCTGCGCCGGTGAAGGGCTTTCGGCCGGGGTCGGGGGCGTTGGTGGCGGCGACGTAGAAGAACTGGCTGGCGTACTCGAGGACGGCGACGTCGACGGTGGCGTTGGTGGGGATGGCCGAGTCGGCGACTTGCGCGCGGAGGCGGGCGGTGAGGTCGGCGGCGATGGCGGCGGTCGTTCGGCCGGCGGCGGGGCAGTCGCCGAGGGGGCCGGCGGAGATGTGGCCGTCGGGGGCGACGCGGGCGAGGAGCTTGTCGAGGTGGCGGACGCCGGGGGCGCGGAGGACGAGGAGGTCCGGCGCGGCGACGCGGTAGCGGACGTCGGCGGGGGTGACGGCGTCGCCGAGGGGGGCGACGAAGCGGGAGGGCGGGGTTTCGGGCGGGGTGGAGCAGGCGGTCGCGCAGAGCGCGAGCAGGAGCGTGGGGAGGGAGCGCATTGGAGTCCTTCGACGATTTGTTGGGTGGAAGCGGAGCAGGTGCGCACGACTCGCGCGGCGCGTCTCATCGATGTTCCGATGTGCGGAAGCGGACGGGCGAGGGCGCGCGCGGTGCACGTGGCATGGGTACGGCCGTGAGGCCTTACCCGTGTATCGATTCGACTCGCGACGCGCGGCGGACACGGGTATGCCCTGACGGGGCGTACCCATGCCACGAGTTGACACGGCACCCGGGGGAAGAACCGTGGAACCCACGGAGCAAGCTCCGTGGGCTTTCCGGCGTGCCCTTGCGAGCGCGAGGTCGCGGTCGCGGGTCGGACGTGTGCGGAGCGAGTCGCGCGGCGCGCCCCGGTTTGGGGGCGCGCCGCGGCGCGGGGGTTGATGGGACGGCGGAG
>DATHXE010000270.1:0-2562 GCA_035459845.1 Tepidisphaeraceae bacterium
GCGGCGGCGATCTGGCGGCAGATGGAGCCGAGCAACCAGGACATCGCGGTGAAGGGGATTAAGTTTTTGAAGAAGGCGTTCGCGTAAGAACGGCGCGAAGCGAGTGGAAATGAAGCGGCACGGGCTCGGAATCTACCGACCCGTGCCGTTTTCGTTCGTTGCCGTAAGGACGGAGGGTATACTGGCGGGCGTGACTCGGCGGATGGTCATCCTCGTACTGTCGATCGTCTGCGGGGCGTCGGCGATTTACTTCGCGGTTCGGACGGTCGGGAAGCCGGGCCAAGTGATTGCGTCCTCGGACTGGCCATTCGATTCGATGGACGACAGGTCGCGCGGGCGCGACATCGAAGCGCTGGTCTCGGCCGGGGGAGTGCGGGCGACGACCGAGGGGACGCATGTGGAGGCGATCCGGATCGACGCGGATCGCCAAGACAGCATCTTCTGGCACGAGGGCGCGAAGGTCACCGTGCAGCGCACCGAAGTCGTTCCGCCGGACCTGGCCAGATCGCTGGCGACGCTACTGACGGATCCGAAGGGGTACGCGTTCCAACGCGGCTCGAAGCGTTGCGGCGGGTTTCAACCGCGGCACGCCGTGCGGTTCCGGACGTCGGCGGACTCCAAGGCGGACGTCTGCTACATGATCTGCTTCAAGTGCGCCGACCTGCAGGTCGTGAGGCACGACGAGGAAGGCCGGCCCGTGCACCGGGCGATGAGTGACATTCAGCCCATGCAGGCGGAACTGAAGAAACTCGTCCTGCGGGCGCTACCGGGGGATAAGTATCTTGAGGCGGCGGCGACGCGGGAAGCGCATTGATCGGGATGACTTTTTAGCCGCTGGACTTGTCCAGCGCGTCTGGTGGCGCGGTCCGCACGAGCAATGCATCTTGCGCGATCCCGCCGTAGGAGCCCCGGGCAGGCCCGGCGGCTAAAAGGTGCGCTCAGCAATCACAACGATTACGCAACTGGTACGCACTTGAGCTGGTCCAACCCGACGGGCCCGCGGTTCGAGTCGAACGTGAGGGCGGAGGAGCCCTGGGCGCGGGCCATGCCGGTGATCGTGTAGTCGGCGGTGTCGTGGGCGTCGATGTGGGCGCCCTTCTGGATCAGCAGGCGTTTGACGTGGGGGAAGAAGGCGAAGCGGACGCCGTGCTGGTCGCCGCTGGACGCGGGGACGCCGAAGCTGGCGGGCCACCAGCTCGGGCCGGCGGCGAGGTCGAAGCGCGAGCCGACGGGGGCGGTGTGGGGGTCGCCGGCCAGGGCCTCGGGGGCGGCGGTGTCCATGCCGCGGATGAGGGCGGCCAGCTCGGAGCACAGGCCGTCGATGCGCATGCGGAGCGAGTGGTCGGCCCCGGGGGCGCCGGTCACGTGCCCGGGCGACCACTGGCCGCGCCCGCCGAGCTCGGGGATGTCGAACGAGCAGGCGGTGGCGCAGGTGCCGCGGAGCTGGTCCATCAGCCGGCGGACGACGCCCTCGTCGACCATGTACCGCTCGGCGATGGACGGGACGACGTCCTTGGGACCGGGGCCAGGGTCGAGCTGGGAGGGGTGGGGTTGTTGGGCGGGTGACATGGTGATTTTGGCTCCTGGATGGTTGGGTGCAATGTCGCACACGGCGCGCCGGGCGCGAGCGCGCGATTTCCAGTCCCCTCTCCCGGACGCGCTGGAAGCGTTTTCTACATGACTGCGTGGCCGCGTCTGGGAGAGGGAGCAGGTCACGCCCGCCCGTACTGCGCCGGCCACGGGACGTCCTTCTCGAGCGCCCGCGCCGCGTTGGCGGCCCAGTAGGGGTCGCGGAGGAAGGCGCGGGCGATCAGGACCGCGTCGGCCTGGCCGGACTCGATGATGTCGTTGGCCTGCTCCGGTTCGGTGATCATGCCGACGGCGCCGGTCGCGATGCCGGCGTCGCGGCGGATGGCGTCGGCGAAGGGCACCTGGTAGCCCGGGCCGATGGGGATCTTGACGCGCGGGACGAGCGCGCCGCTCGAGCAGTCGATCAGGTCGATGCCGATGGCCTTGAGCCGCTTGGAGAGCTCGATGGATTGGGGCAAGTCCCACCCGCCGTCGGCCCAGTCGGTGGCGGAGATGCGCACGAGAACGGGCCACTTCGCGGGCCACTCTTTGCGGACCGCCTCGGCGACGCGGCGGGCGGCCCTCATGCGGTTCTCCAGCGAGCCGCCGTACTCGTCGGTGCGATGGTTGGAGAGGGGCGAGAGGAACTCGTGGAGCAGGTAGCCGTGGGCGGCGTGGACCTCGACGACTTCGAAGCCCGCGGCCAGCGCGCGGCGCGTCGCGGCGACGAAATCCGCGACGAGCTGGTCGATGTCGCGCGCCGTCATTTCGCGCGGCGTGGCGTGAGCGTCGTCGAACGGGATCGGGCTCGGGCCGACGGGCTCCCAGGCGAGCGGGTGCTGGCCGACGCGCAGGGGCTTACCGCCGCGCCACGGGGCGTCGGTGGACGCCTTTCGGCCAGCGTGGGCGAGCTGGATCGCGGGCGTCGCGCCGTGCTTCTTGAGGAACGCCGTGATCGGCGCGAACCCGGCGACGTGCTTGTCGGCCCAGATG
>DATHXE010000271.1:0-2478 GCA_035459845.1 Tepidisphaeraceae bacterium
CGCGACGCCCGCCGTGTTGCCACCCGGGCCTGCGGGCGCGTTCGGCCCGCCGCCGGGGTTCGGGTTGTCGCGCACCTCGCCGATGCGGTTGGGCGGGATCTCCATCGCCTCACGCGTGACCGTCACGTCCGCGCGCTGCCCGTCGCGCACCACCGTCAGCTTCACGTCCGTCCCGGCGGCGCCCTTGATCGGTTCGGTCGGGTCGCGGAAGCCGCTCGCGTCCTTCCCGTCGATCGCCAGGAGCTGGTCGCCCGCGCGGACGCCCGCCTTCTCCGCCGGCCCGCCCGGCTTGACGCCCATCACGCGAATCGTGTTGTCCTCCATCAGCCGGATCGCCATGCCGACCCCACCCGGCTTGCCCGCCGGCGCCACCGGCCCGCCGCCGTTCGCCGCAGGCGCCGGCGCGCCCGCCGCCGCGAGCTTGTACGTCGTGCGCCCCGTCACCATCGTCACCGTCCCCCCGTCGAGCGTCGCCGTGAAGTCGAACTTGTTCTCGCCCGCCGCGAACTGCCCGACGAGCTTGCCGTCTCGCTCCTGCGCGACGATCGGGAACTCGCGCCCGCCCCGCGCGATCGCGCCCCGGTACGCGCCAGCCGCCGCCGGGTCGGGCGCGAGCGTCAGCGTCGTCTGGCCGTCGCTAAATGCGCCCGCGAACCGCGGCGGCGTCGCCGGCGCGCCCGGCCCTTCGAACGGGTTCGCCGGCCTCGGCCCCGCGGGCGGCGGCGCGTCGAACGGGTTCTGCGCCATCGCGGGACCAGCCGATAGCGCGAGCACCAGCGCCGCCTTCGCGAACAGTCGAGATGAACCGCTCATGTCAAAACTCCTGGGAATCGTTCCGTAAGAGCCGCGGGCGGAAGCCCACGGTTGCGTGGTCGTAGCTAACGGCTTCCGTCGCGCAGTCACCGTTGTCAGAAAGTTGACCGGTAAGAATCCACGACGTCAACGAAAATCGCGTTCACCCGATCTACGTGACTTCCAGCCCGATATGGCTCGCAACAAAACAAGAGAGCCCGGCGACTTGTCGCGAGGCGGACGTTCGAACGGCCCTCGCGTCCCCACATTTCGCCTTCCGGCAAGCCGATCCTTGCCGATCCCGGATTGCAACATGCCCTCGCCCCCATCCCGTCCGCTACAGTCCGCACCGCCCGTCGCCTCGCCCGCACGAAACCGGTTTATCGGCGCACGCGCCTGATGCGTCCGATCGCACACCATTCTAAGATCGCCCGCCCGCGCGGCCGATAAACCCCGGTACGATCGGCGGCCCGACTGCCGCCCGTCCCATGCGGAGGGAGCTTGTGATGTCTGACCAGCGCACCACCGCGCCCGCAAACTCCGCCCAGCTTCACCGGGCTCGTTTCGAGCCGCTCGAGCCGCGCGCGCTCTTCTCGGCCGTCTACCCCACCGCCCTCGAACAATACGCCGTCGAGGTCATCAACCGCGCCCGCGCCAACCCCACCGCCGAGGCCGCGCGCTTCGACATCGCCCTCAACGAGGGCCTCGCCGCCGGCACGATCTCCGCCGCCGCTAAGCAACCGCTCGCCATCAACCCCTACCTGACGGATGCCGCCCGCGACCACTCCCAGTGGATGATCGACACCGACCAGTTCGGCCACACCGGCGCCGGCGGCTCCTCGCCCGGCGCACGGATGAGCGCCGCCGGTTATGCGTTCACCGGCTCCTGGAGTTGGGGCGAGAACATCGCCTATCGCTCGGGCGCCGTGAATGCCTCGCTCGTCGCGCGCCTTCACGAAGACCTGTTCGTCGACGAGGGCATCGCCGGCCGCGGCCACCGCACCAACATGCTCGCCCCCGGCTTCCGCGAGATCGGCACCGGCGTCGTCGCCGGCCAGTTCAAGGGCTACGGCGTCGGCATGCTCAGCGAGGAGTTCGCCACCAGCGGCTCGGCCGTCTACCTCACCGGCGTCGCCTACACCGACACCGTCTCCGACGACGACTTCTATACCCCCGGCGAAGGCCTGGCGGGTGTGACCGTCACCGCTAAACGCGCCGGCGACGGCAAGGTCTTCACGACCTCGACATGGAGCAGCGGCGGGTACTCCCTCGCCCTCCCGCCCGGCACCTACAACCTCACCGGCGCCGGCGGCGGGCTCGCCAAGGCCGTCAGCTACGGCGCCGTCACCATCAACTCCGAAAACCTCAAGCGCGACTTCGTCCCCGGCGCGGGCGACGCCGTCGGCACGCCACAGGATACGACCCCGCCCGCCGTCACCCTCACCCGCGCCAAGCCCCTCCGCACCGGCGGCGGCAAGTACTACAACTTCGTCGTCACCGTCACCGACCCCGGCGGCGTCAACCCCGCCACCCTCGACGGCGCAGACCTCTGGATCTACGGCCCCGGCGGGTACACCCGCGTCTCGACCTTCTACAACGTCGACCCCACCTCCACCGCCACCACCAAGATCATCAACTACATGGTCAAGGCCCCGGGCCTGAAGTGGGACCCGTCCGACAACGGCG
>DATHXE010000272.1:0-2220 GCA_035459845.1 Tepidisphaeraceae bacterium
CGCACACCCGCCGGGCGCAGCCCGCTTCCACTCCGTCGCGCAGCGACGATCGGCCGCATAGGCCGAAGGTCGAGTATGATCGGCCGACGCATGGCCCCCCTGATTCCCGACTCGACGACCGACGCGCGGCTGGCCGGACTCGAACGGTTCATCGAATCGTATCTCGGGCCGCGCCGGCCCGAGTACGGCGCGACCGAGGCGGACGTGGGGTCGGTCGCCATGCCCGCGCCCCTGCAGCGGTTCTTCCGGTTCGCCGGACGGTGGCCCGGGCACAACCCCCTGACGCCGTACGTGAACCGGTTCTGCATTCAAGACACGCTCGCGGGAATCGTCGGAAAGGCATACGCGCCGGCGCTCCGGGAGATGGACGGCCGAGTGGTGTTCGTATGGGAAAACCAGGGCGTGTGGGTGGCCGCGACCGAGCGCGCGGGCGACGACCCGCCCGTCTGGATCTCCGAAGACTGCTCGCACCGCGAGGCGCGGCAAGTGTGGCGTCAGCTCGACAACCCGCTTTCCCACTTCCTGGTCAGCTTCGCGCTGCAGGAGTTGCTGCACGGATCCCATGTCGTGGCGGTCGCGCCCGCAGCGCTGGAGGTGTTCCAGCAGGCGGGCATGCCAGTCGTGCCGGCCTGGATCCGGGGCGAGTACGCGTGGGACATCGACCGGCCGTCGTACTATCTGGCGGGCGGACGCTTCCTCGTCCGCCGGGCCCTCGACGAGGACAACGGGGACGACTGGTACGCGTGCATCGACCCGGCGGGCGCGGGCGTGCTGAAGGCACTGGGATTGCCGAGCGATATCGAGTGAAGGGGAGTCTTCCCGCGACATTGGCCGCCCGCGCTCGGCCCGTCCGTCGTCCACCGGAACGACCCCGCCGCGCGCCCGCCGCGGCCCGTTCGAACGTCCACCCGCGCCCCGGCGTGCGGCGGGGGCGGCCGTCCGTCCCGCGCTCGACAGTCCTATCTCATGAACCTTCGGCGTGGAACGGGGCGGCGGCGCGGAGCGCGAAGCGTGGGCGAGTACACCCACCCTACGCGTGAACTCCGAGCGCCGCGAATCCGCGCCACCCGGCATGCAGAACGGCTCGGACGGAGCCTCGCCCTCCCGGTACGCGCGCCCTTTGGCCTCCGTCCCGCGACAAGTCGCGGGCTCCCTCAGACCTCGCCGGCCCCCACCCCCTCCGTCGCTTCGTCGCCCCGTCGCCCCGTCGCCTCCTCATCCTTCATCCTTCCTCCTTCATCCTTCTCTCCGATTGAAAGCGCACCCCGATCTGCGATAACTCCCCGACCGTGTCCGTCGCCGAACTCGAAGCCATTTTGAAAGATCTGCCGAACCGGGGGGAACTCGTTAAGGATCGGGGGTACCGGCAGGTCTGGCGGTTCTCGGCGGCGGGGAAGGGGTATTACCTGAAATTCTTCCCGCGGCCGGGGTCGCGGCTGAAGCGGTCGGTGCGGGGGAACCCGGCGATGCGCGAGTTTTTGCGCATGCAGTGGCTCCAGAAGGCGAAGATCCCGTCGCCGCGCGCGGTGGCGGTTTTGAACGGGTACACGGTGGGCGGCGTGAAGGGGGACGCAGTCATTTCTGAGGCGATCGAGCCGGCGGTGCCGCTGGACGCGTATTTCAACGGATTTGAGCTGCGCGGGGAGCGAGCGCCGGATCATTTGCAGTTGTCGGCGAAGGTGCGGGAGTTGGTCTTCTCGCTGGGCAAGGCGGGGTTCGGGCACAACGACCTGCACCTGGGGAACTTCCTGCGGGCGCCGGACGGGAACGTGTACCTGCTCGACGCGTACGCCGTCACGCCGGGCGGGCTGAAGATGGCGCAGATCCTGCAGCTCGGGCACTCGGCGGCGCGGTACGCGACGCGCGGGGACGTTCGGCGGGCGTGGGCGATGTTCGCGCCGGGGGCGCCGTTGCCGCGGGTGAACAAGGCGTCGTGGCGGCCGTGGCGGAAGTTCGTCGAGCGGATCGGCGGGGACGGGCGGTACTTCAAGCCGGTCGAGTCGGCCGGGTGGCGCGGGGTGTTCTTCGCGGGGTGGAAGTACCCGTACCGGTGGTCGCCGGCGAGCCAGTTGAAGATCACGGCGGAGGATTGGGCGCGCGAGTGGCCGCGGATCTCGGCGGAGATGGACGCGGAGAAGCTCGCGCCGCTCAAGCGTGGCAACAGCGGGGACGTGTGGGCGGGCGAGGTGACGATCGGCACTCGGGCGGTGCAGGTCGTGG
>DATHXE010000273.1:0-2108 GCA_035459845.1 Tepidisphaeraceae bacterium
TCATCCTTCCCCCCTCTCCCTCGCCCCGTCGCTCACCCCAATACCAACTCCACACCATTCCCGACCCCGACCCGCTCGTCTACGACATGATCTCCGACGCCGACACCGTCGGCGTCTTCCAGGTCGAGTCCCGCGCGCAAATGTCCATGCTCCCGCGACTGCGCCCGCGGTGCTTCTACGACCTGGTCATCGAGGTCGCGATCGTCCGCCCGGGGCCGATCCAGGGCGACATGGTCCACCCCTACCTCCGCCGGCGCAACGGCGAGGAGGCCGTCTCCTACCCGTCCAAGGCGCTCGAGGACGTGCTCGCCAAGACGCTCGGCGTCCCGCTCTTCCAGGAGCAGGCGATGCGCGTCGCGATGGTCGGCGCCGGGTTCAGCGCCGACGAGGCCGACCAACTCCGCCGGGCCATGGCCGCCTGGAAGCGCAGCGGCGCCGCGATCGAGAAGTTCCACGCCAAGATCGTGCGCGGGATGCTCGCCAACGGGTACACTCTCGAGTTCGCCGAGCAGTGCTTCCACCAGATCAAGGGCTTCGGCGAATACGGCTTCCCCGAGTCCCACGCCGCCAGCTTCGCGCGGCTCGTCTACATCTCCGCCTGGATCAAGCGCCACCACCCCGCCGCGTTCTGCGCCGCCCTCCTGAACTCCCAGCCCATGGGTTTCTACGCCCCCGCCCAACTCGTCCGCGACGCGAAGGAGCACGGCGTAACGATCCGCACGATCGACGTAAACGCGAGCGAGTGGGATTGCACGTTAGAGGGGAAGGATGAAGGCGGAAGGATGAAGGATGAACCGGAGGAATTCTCGCTCCCGCCCCGTTTAGCCGCGACCCGAAGGGCAAGCGCAGCGCCGCCCGAAGGGGAGCGCGGCGAGCGAGAACAGGCGCCAGACACGGGTAGGGCCTCACGGCCGTACCCATGCCACCATCTCGAGGATGACACACTCATCTCACCCGCCCTCAAACCCACCTGGGGCCTCCCCGGCCCCGCCGTCCGCCTCGGCTTTCGCCTGATCAAGGGCCTGCGCGAAACCTTCGGCCACCGCATCGCCGACGCCCGCAAGCGCGTCGGCCGCTTCACCTCGATCCCCCACTTCCGCCGGGCAACAGGCCTCCCCGCCCACGTGATCCGCCGCCTCGCCGAGGCCGACGCGTTCGGATCCCTCGGCCTCCCGCGCCGCCTCGCGGTGTGGGAAGCGCTGTCGATCCGCGACGAGGAAATGCCGCTGTTCGAAATGCTCGAAAACGAAGACCACGCGACATCCGATTCGAGCGCCTCGGGACGCGCCCCGCAATCGGCGCGACTACAAGATGAAGCCGCGCCTCAATCGGCAATCGGCAATCGGCAATCGGCAATCCCGACGCCCTTCCTCCCCCCCATGCCCCTCAACCAGGAAGTCCTGACCGACTACGCCACCACCACGCTCTCTCTAAAAAAGCACCCCGTCGAGCTCGTCCGCGACCACCTCGCCTCCCTCCGCATCCGCACCGCCGCCCAGGTCCTGGCCACCGCCGACGCCAAGTGGGTCAAGGTCGCCGGGCTCGTGTTGATCCGCCAGCGCCCCGGCACCGCCAGCGGCATCGTCTTCGAGACCCTCGAGGACGAGACCGGCGTGATCAACCTGATCGTCAAGCCCGACGTGTTCGAGCGCTACCGCCAAGCCGCCCGCCACGCGTCCCTCCTCCAGTGCGACGGGTACGTCCAGCGCCAGGGACAGGTCGTCCACGTCATGGCCAAACGGTTATTCGACTTGTCGCACCTGGTCCACGGGTACGGGGAACGCTCCCGAGACTTCCACTAACGACGGCGTGAAACGGTGAAGTAGGGACGTCCCGCGCACCCAACGCCCGCCGGCTCGCGATGGCCCCCGGCAGCCGCTTCGTGGCGTCGCGGCACTTCACCAAGGCCCCCCGATATTTCCCGCTCCCCCTCCGCCCCCTCTTTTCTATACTTATCGGACGCGCGCAACTCGGGTGAAGTTATGTCGCCCCCCATGCAGTCCGATTCAGATAGCACACGGGTCACCGGGCGGCGTGGCCCAGGCGATCTCGTCTCGCGCGCGGTCAAGGAGACCGAGGCCGTCGCCCGGGCCGACGCACACGGGCGC
>DATHXE010000274.1:0-2870 GCA_035459845.1 Tepidisphaeraceae bacterium
GCACGACCTCTCCGTCGACCTCGCGGGCCTGCGGCTCGCCAATCCCACCCTCACCTGTTCGGGCACCTGCGGGTACGCGTTCGAGTACGCGGACTTCATGGACCTGTCGAAGCTCGGCGCGTTCGTGACCAAGTCGATCACGCTCGAGGAGCGCACCGGGAACAACCCCGCCCGCATCGTCGAGACCCGCGCCGGCATGCTCAACGCGATCGGCCTGGCCAACGTCGGCCTGAAGCGCTTCCTGGCCGAGAAGGTGCCGCTGCTCAAGACGATGCCCTGCCCGGTCGTCGTCAACGTCGCCGGCCACTCGTTCGACGACTACACCGAGACCTGCGCCGCGATGGACGGCCTGGACTGCGTCGCCGGCGTCGAGCTCAACGTGTCGTGCCCCAACGTCAAGGACGGCCTGACCTTCGGCACGCACCCGGGGCGGCTCAAAGAGCTCGTGACGATGGTCAAGGGCGTGCTCCCGCGCAAGCCGCTGATCGTCAAGCTCTCGCCCAACGTGGAAGACATCACGCAGACCGCCCGCGCCGCGATCGACGGCGGCGCCCAGATCCTGTCGCTCGTCAACACGTTCACCGCGATGGCCGTCGACGTCTACAAGAAGCGCCCGCGCCTGGCCAACGTCACCGGCGGCCTCTCCGGCCCCGCCATCAAGCCGATCGCCCTCCACCTCGTCTCCCGCGTCTACCGCACCGTCGCCAAGTCCGCCAACGTCCCCATCATCGGCATGGGCGGCGTGCAGTACTGGCAGGACGCGGTCGAGTTCATGCTCGCCGGCGCGTCGGCCGTGGCGATCGGCACCGCCCTGTTCGTCGACCCCGCCTGCCCCAACACGATCTGCGACGGCATCCGCGGGTACATGGACAAGATGAAGATCGCCCGGCTGAGCGAGATCGTCGGCGCTCTGGAACTGCCGGGGGACCAGCCGAAGACGGCGCCGTATCCGTAGGATCGTACCCCATTCAAATCGGCGCCCCGGGTATTGGGGTTCGATCAACTTTCGTTTCGCCGCGTCGCCAAACTCGCTACCACCGCCGTCAGCTCCGCCGCGTCGACCGGCTTGGCGACGTGCGTCTGGAACCCCGCCCTTAGCGCGCGCATCCGGTCCTCCGCCCGCGCGAACGCCGTGAACGCCGCGGCGGGGGTCCGGCCGCCCTCGTCCGCGCTCAGCTGGCGCACCTTGCGGATGAACGCGTAGCCGTCCTCGCCGGGCATGCCGATGTCGCTGACGATCATGTTCGGGCGCTCGCGCCGCACGGCCGCCAGGCCCTCGTCCGCCGACGCCGCCAGCACCACCCGCGCGCCGCACTCTTCGAGGATGCGCCTGAGCAGGTTCCGCGCGTCCGGCTCGTCGTCGACCGCCAGCACGGTCACGCCGTCGAGCGACGGGTGCTCCATCGGCATCGGCGCCTGCGGTGCGCCCCGCGGGTGTTGCCGGGCACCGGCGGGCGCGGCCGGGTCCGCGACCATGAGCGGCAGCTCGATGCAGAACGTCGCGCCCTTGCCCTCGCCCTCGCTCCGCGCCTCGACCCGCCCGCCGTGCAGCTCGACCAGGTGCTTGACGATCGACAGCCCCAGCCCCAGCCCGCCGTGGCGGCGCGTCGTGCTCGCGTCGGCCTGCCGAAAGCGCTCGAACACGTGCGGCAGGAACTCGGGCCGGATCCCCTGCCCGTTGTCGGTCACGCACACCTCGAGGTGGCTGTTCACGCGCTCCAGGGCCACCTGCACGCGCCCGCCCTTGGGCGTGAACTTGATCGCGTTGCTCAACAAATTCCAGAAGCACTGCTGCAGGCGGTTCGGGTCCCCGCGCACGGGGCCGGCCATCGGGTCCAGCACGATCTGCAGGCGGATGTCCCTGGCCTCGGCCGACTGCCGCACCGACGCCACCGCCGCCTTCACCACGTCGGACAAATCGACCCGCTGCACGTCCAGCCGCAGCTTGCCCGAGGTGATCCGGCTCATGTCGAGCAGGTCCTCGATCAGCTGCGCCTGCACGCGCGTGTTCCGCTCGATGACGGTCAGGCCCTCGTCCACGTCCGGGTCGGTGATCGGCTGGGCGCGCAGGATCTGGGCCCACCCCAGGATCGCGTTGAGCGGCGTGCGCAGCTCGTGCGACAGCGTCGCCAGGAACTCGTCCTTCATCAGGCTGACCCGCTCGGCCTCGGCCCGCGCCGCCCGCTCGGCCGCCAGCAACCGCTCGCGCTCGTCCATCGCCCGCTTGAGCTCCGTGACGTCCCGCGCGATCTTCGACACCCCGATGATCCGCCCCGACGCGTCCTTCACCGGCGACACGGTCAGCGACACGTCGATCAGCCCCCCGTCCTTCCGCACCCGCACCGTCTGGTAGTGGTCGATCCGCTCCCCCGCCCGCAGGCGGGCCAGGATCACCGGCTCCTCGTGGTGCCGGTCCGGCGGGATCAACGTCAGCACCGACCTGCCGACGATCTCGTCCGCCGTGTACCCGAACGTCCGCTGCGCCCCCGCGTTCCAGGTGACGATGACCCCCTCGAGCGTCTTGCTAATGATCGCGTCGTCGGACGACTCGACGATCGCCGCCAGCCGAAACCGCGCCTCATCGCCGGCGCGGCGGTCCGTCACGTCGCGGAAGCTCCACACCCGCCCGACCACCTGCCCGTCGACCACCTGGGCCTGCGAGAACCGTTCGATCGCCCGCCCGTCCGCCAGGTGCAGCACCTCGTACGTCTGCGGCTGCCCGCCGGCGTAGACGGCTTCCACTCCGGCCACGAACTTGTCCGGCTCCGCGAACTGCGCCGCGCACGCCCGCACGATCACCCGGTGGTCGCCGGACTCCATGACCCCCGGCGGGAGCTCCCAGATCTCCGCGTACCGCCGGTTGTACGCCG
>DATHXE010000275.1:0-1703 GCA_035459845.1 Tepidisphaeraceae bacterium
GGCAAAACTCGCTGAAGATGTACTGCGCCAGCCCCTTGCACTCCAGGTCCGTCTTCTCGACCACGATCGAGCTCTGGTCGCCCCCCAGCGCCTCGCCGAACGTGAACCCCTTGAGCCGCTCGACGCCCTCGGCGTCGTTCACGTACACGACCATCCCCTTGAGCCCCAGCGCGTCGGCGTGCTCGAGCGTCAGTTGCGTCGCCAGCGACTCCTTCGTCCGCTTGATCGCGTTGCTCGTCTCGCCCGCGTGCGCGTCGTCCTGCCGCTCCTTCCACGCGTTGAGCAACTCCCGACAGCCCTCGAAATGTTTCGCCTTGTCGTACGCCTCCGGGCGGAACGTGTAGTTCCGCATGAACCGGTTCTTCGCCTGGCGTTTCGACGAAAGGTCCCCGCCCTGCAGGTCGATCATCCGGTTGACGTCGTAGAGGTAGTCGTTCCCCTGAGGGGCCACTACGAGCTTCGACGAATCGAACCGCGCCAGCAGTTCTTCCGACACGTACTCCACGCGCGTGCGGTCGGGCACGTGGTGGGCCGCGTTGTAGTCGTTCATGATCTCGGTCGCGCGGGCCAGGGCCCGGTCCGAGTTCGTGTCGCCGATCGGCGGGATCAGCAGGGTCAGGTCGCCCGACCCGTTGGCGAACACGCAGAGGTGGTTGTCCAGGACCGCCCAGGCGATGCGGAGGCTGTTCCGCCAGGTGAAGAGCTGGGAGAAGGTGTAGTCCGACAGGGGAGCCGCGAGCGAGGCGAAGTACGGCTCGAGGGTGGCGCGGTCGGCGGGCGTCACCGGGGATAGGCCCCACTGGGCCAGGGCGTCATGAGACATAAAAGTGACGGTTTCCTCCGCGATGCGCGCCTCGGACGTTTCGACGCCGAGTCGAACGCGCCCCGCGCCCGAGTCCCCGCGACGCGGGCCGGCGCTACGACGATCGCGACGCGATAAGGCGCGACGATCGGAGCACACCCACGGCGGGCCGGTCGGACGCGCGGGGCGGACAACCTCCGGCCGCGCGAGCGTATCGTTAGATATATCGGGCGAGCGGAAGGTTAGATTCAAAGCGGTCCGGGAAGATTCCGGCGAGGGCCGATAACGCGCGTCGCACACACGCCCGACCAAACCGGGGCGCGCGTCCGCACAGTACCGAGGCCGTCGTCGGTGGAGTGCCCGGAGCCTTGGGCGCCCTCACGTCTCACGCGTTACGTCTGACGCAATACAGTACCGACCCCGACAAGCAGGTTGTATACAAATTCCGTTTTTTCTTAGAACGACCCCCACGGGTAGTGTCCCGTCGACCGACGTCGCCGCCCCGTTTAGCCGCGACCCGAAGGGCAAGCGTCAGCGCCGCCCGCAGGGGAGCGCGTCGAATTGTGAATGGTTAAGGGAACCACAACAAGTGCAACACAGAAGTTGAAACCGCAGATGAACGCGGATGAACGCGGATGAAATGCGAGGATCAATTCGATCTGCGTGCATCGGCGTCCATCTGCGGTTCTTTCCCTTCGGCGAGCGCGTAGCCGCACTCCGGACACCGCCCCGGCGTGGCCCGGCAGTCATAGCCGCATTGCGGGCAGCAATTCGCGGCAAGCCGGCGGAGTCGCCGCCGGCGGCGGAGCCATCGCCAGGTGAGGGCGGCGGGGATAAGGGCGAAGAGCCCAGCGGGGAGCCAGTGGGCGATCGTCACGGAGCGGACCGCCGCGCGCTTCGG
>DATHXE010000276.1:0-1716 GCA_035459845.1 Tepidisphaeraceae bacterium
TCGAGCGGCGGGCGGAGTTCGCGATGTTCGGCGGGGTGCGGTTCGGCGGGACGCTGACGGTGGACGATGCGTTCGACATGGGGTTCGACCACATCGCGCTGTGCGCGGGGGCCGGCCGGCCGACGGTCATCCCGATGAAGAACGGGCTGTCGCGCGGCGTGCGGCAGGCGTCCGACTTTTTGATGGCGCTGCAACTGACGGGGGCGGCGAAGACGGACTCGCTCGCGAACTTGCAGGTGCGGATGCCGATCGTGGTGATCGGCGGCGGGCTGACGGCGGTCGACACGGCGACCGAGTCGCTGGCGTACTACCCGGTGCAGGTCGAGAAGTTTTTGAGCCGGTACGAGGCGCTGGCGGCGGAGGTCGGGGAGCGCGCGGTGGAGGCGGCGTGGACGCCGGAGGAGCGGGATACGGCGGCGGAGTTCGTGGCGCACGCGCGGGCGATTAGGGCGGAGCGGGCGGCGGCGAAGGCGGAGGGAAGAGAGCCGAAGCTGATCGAGTTGCTGAACTCGTGGGGCGGGGTGACGGTCGCGTATCGCCGGCGGCTGATCGACGCGCCGAGCTACACGCTGAACCACGAGGAAGTCGCCAAGGCGCTGGAGGAGGGGATTCGGTTCGCCGAGTGCCTGGTGCCGCTGGAGGTGGAACTGGACGGCGGCGGGGCGGCCAAGGCGCTGGTGCTGGAGAAGCTGGCGGTGGGCGAGGCGGCCAAGCTCGTGTCGACGGGCGAGCGGGTGACGTTGCCGGCGCGGACGATCATCGTGGCGGCGGGGACGCAGCCGAACACGGTGCTGGCGCGCGAGGACGTGACGAACGTGCAGCTCGACGGGCGGTACTTCCGGGCGGTGGATGAGACGGGGCAGCCGGTGAAGCCGGAGCGGACGAGCAAGCCGGGGGCGGCGCACGTGCTGATGTCGGTGCGGGCGGACGGGCGGGCGCTGAGCTTCTTCGGCGATCTGCACCCGTCGTTCGCGGGGAACGTCGTCAAGGCGATGGGCGGGGCGAAGCAGGGGTATCCGGTGGTGACGCGGGCGCTGGCGCGGTTCGCGCCGACGTCGCCGGCGCCGCAGGACCTGATCGCGAAGCTGAACGACGAGCTGCGCGCGACGGTGCACGATGTGATCCGGCTGACGCCGAACATCGTGGAGGTGATCGTGCGGGCGCCGATGGCGGCGCGGGCGTTTCGGCCGGGGCAGTTCTACCGGCTGCAGAACTTCGAGACGCAAGCGGCGAGCACGGGCGACACGCGGCTGGCGATGGAGGGGCTGGCGCTGACCGGGGCGGCGGTGGACGTCGAGCAGGGGCTGCTGACGACGATCGTGCTGGAGATGGGCGGGTCATCCGACCTGTGCGCGCTGCTGAAGAAGGGCGAGCCGGTGATCCTGATGGGCCCGACGGGCGAGCCGACGGAGACGCCGGCCGAGGAGACGGTGATCCTGGCGGGCGGCGGGCTCGGCAACGCGGTGCTGTTCTCGATCGGGCAGGAGTTGCGGGCCAAGGGCTCGCGCGTGATCTACTTCGCCGGGTACAAGAAGGTCGCCGACCGGTACAAGGTGGCGGAGATCGAGCGGGCGGCGGACGTGGTCACGTGGTGCTGCGACGAGGCGCCCGGATTCGCGCCGGGCCGGCCGCAGGACAAGAGCTTCGTCGGGAACATCGTGGCGGCAATGCGGGCGTACGCGACGGGCGAACTGGGGCCGGTGCCGATCGCGCTGG
>DATHXE010000277.1:0-2449 GCA_035459845.1 Tepidisphaeraceae bacterium
GCCCTCAAAGAGCTGGGCGTCAAGACGATCGTCAGCGTCGACGGCGCCGCCCCCGACGTCGAGGGCGCGCGGAAGTACGGCATGCGCTACGTGCACCTTCCGATCACCTACTCCGGCGTCGACCCCGCGCAGGGCAAGGCGATCGCCAAGGCGCTCGACGAGCTCCCCGGCCCAATCTACGTCCACTGCCACCACGGCAAGCACCGCTCCGCCGCCGCAGTCGCGGTCGCGTGCGTCTACAACGGGACGCTGAGGCCCGAGCAGGCGACCGCCGTCCTCGAAACCTTCGGCACCGGGGCGAACTATAAGGGCCTGTGGGCGGCGGCGCGGGACGCGAGGCCCCTCAGGCCCGAGGAGCTGCGCGACCTGAAAATCGAGTACGTCGAGCGGGCCAAGATCCCCAGGCTCGCCGAGGCGATGGTGCAGGTGGACACCCGGTGGGACCACCTCAAGGAGATCAAGGCCGCCGGCTGGAAGGCCCCGAAGGATCACCCCGACCTCGACCCGCCGCACGAGGCGCTGCAGCTCGAAGAACTGCTCCGCGAGCTCCGGCGGACGGACAAGACCCACGCCGACAAGCCCGCGTACAACACGCAGATGGCCGCCGCCGAGACTGCGACCGCCCAACTCCGCGAAGCGCTCAAGGCCAACGACGCCATGCGGGCCGAAGCCGCGTTCAAGGCGGTCGGGGCGTCGTGCTTGGCGTGCCACAAGGGGTTCCGCGACTGACGCGCGGGCGTGCTATGATGGGGTGGCTCATTCCTTTGCGACCGAGGAGGTCGTCATGCAACTCGAACAGCGGATCGAACGGCTCGAGGCGGAGTACAGGTGGCTGCGCGGCGTGCTGACCGTCGCCCTGACCGTGATCGGGACGGCGGCGCTGATGATCGGCGTCGCCCTCGGATGACGATGGGGCGCGCACGTTCCCTCAAGGTTCAGCGGCCGTCCGCCGGGCGGTAACCCACTGCCCGGGCGAGCCACGGCCGTGGTCTCGTTGCGCGCGGTGCGGCGCTACCGCGCGGCAAAGACGAGTCCAGCCCCGTCAGACCTCGCCCCCGACTGCGTATCTCACCGGCGGCAATCGGCAACTCCCCGCCCCTCGACATCCGCGCCCGCCGCCCTACAATCCCCGACCCATGGCCCACGAAAACCTGCTCACCTCCATTGACGCCTTAGAGGCGCGGATCCACGCCATCCGCGACTCTCTTTGACCTCCCGGCCAAACTCTCACGCAAAAAAGAACTCGAAGCCAAGATGGGGGACACCGACTTCTGGAACAACCAGGAGGCGGCCCAGGCCGTCGTGTCTGAACTCAAAGGCCTGAAGGCGACGACCGAGCCCGTCGAGGCCATCGTGTCCGGCCTGGCGGATGCGCGCGCCATGTACGAGCTGGGACAGGAGGCCGGCGACGCCGACTCGATCGCCGAGGCCGGGACGATGCTCGAGGGCGTCGAGGCCAAATTCGCCAAGGTCGAGCTCCAGACGCTCCTCGACGGCAAGAACGACCACCGCAACGCGTTCGTCACCATCCAGGCCGGGGCCGGCGGCACCGAGGCCCAGGACTGGTCCGAGATGCTGTTGCGGATGTATTTGTACTTCTTCGAGCGCCGCGGGTGGGACGTCTCGGAGATCGACCGCCAGTACGGCGAGCAGGCCGGCATCAAGTCCGTCACGCTCCACGTGAAGGGCCCGCACGCGTTCGGCTACCTCCGCGCCGAGGCCGGCGTCCACCGCCTGGTCCGCATCAGCCCGTTCAACGCCCAGGCCAAGCGGCAGACGTCGTTCGCCAGCTTCCAGGTCGTGCCCGAGTTCGACGACGTGGGCGACCAGACCATTCCCGAGTCCGACCTCGACATCCTCGCCTTCGTCCGCGCCTCGGGCCCGGGCGGGCAGAACGTCAACAAGGTCGCCACCGCCATCCGCGCCACCCACATCCCGACCGGCATCACCGTCACCTGCTCGGTCGAGCGCAGCCAGCAGCAGAACCGCCGGCTCGCGATCGCCATCCTCCAGTCGAAGATCGAGGCGCTGGAGCAGTCGAAGCGCGACGCCGAGCTGAAGGAGGCCGTCGGCGACATCAAGGGCAACACGTTCGGCAGCCAGATCCGCTCGTACGTGCTCGACGACCGACGGGTGAAAGATCACCGGACGAACGTCGAGACCTTCGACGTCGAGTCGGTGCTGGACCGCGGCGACCTCGACATGTTCATCGACGCGGAGTTGCGCCGCAAGAAGCAGATCGCCAAGCCGGCGTAAATGTCCGACCTACCGGGGCTCGGACCGGACCTCCACCTTTAGGACGATCACCCCGCCGCCCGATTGCCGGTGCGTGACGGTGACCTGCCGGCCCGCCCGAACCGCGGCTGTGAAGGACGTCTTCTGACCGTCCAGGAAGACGTCCGTCTCCCATTCGCCCGTCTTCCAACCGATGCGGAAGGCCCGCGGGCCG
>DATHXE010000278.1:0-3634 GCA_035459845.1 Tepidisphaeraceae bacterium
CCCGTCGACGCCCGCCGACGCGCCCCCGGCCCGCCTGGTCTCCCTCGACGCATTCCGCGGGCTGGTCATGGTCCTCATGGTCTCGGCCGGCCTGAACATCGAGGCCGTCTACAAGGCGATGACGCCCGAGCAGCGCACCCCCACATGGTCCTACCTCGCCTTCCAGACCAACCACCCGGTCTGGCAGTCGTGGAGCTTCTGGGACCTGATCCAGCCCGGGTTCATGTTCATGGTCGGGACGGCGATGGCGTTCTCGCTCGCCAGCCGCCGGGCCAAGGGCCAGTCGTTCGGCCGCATGCTGTTCCACGCGCTCTGGCGCTCGGCGGTGCTGGTGCTCCTCGCCGTGTTCCTCTCGGCCGACAAGCAGAACCCGCGCACCAACTGGGTCTTCACCAACGTCCTCGCCCAGATCGGCCTGGGCTACACGTTCCTCTTCCTGGTCGCGTGGCTCAAACCCCGCTGGCAGGTCGTGGCGACCGTCGTGATCCTCGTCGGCTACTGGGCCGTGTTCGCGCTCTACCCCGCGATGCCCGCTGACGCCAACCCCAGGGCGTACGACCTGCCCGCGAACTGGATTCGGCTCAGCGGCTTCGAGGCCCACTGGGAGAAGAACGCCAACGCCGCGGCCGCATTCGACCAGTGGTTCCTCAACCTGTTCCCGCGGCAATCGCCGTACAAGTTCAACCAGGGGGGTTACCAGACGCTCAACTTCGTCCCGTCGCTGGCGACGATGATCTGCGGCCTGCTCGCCGGCGAATGGCTCCGCCGCCGCGACCGCGCGCCCGCGACCAAGTTCGGCGGCCTGGTCGCCGGCGGCGCCGTCGCGTTCGGCATCGGCTGGGTCATCCACACGCTGGGCTGGTGCCCGCTCGTCAAGCACATCTGGACGCCCTCGTGGGCGGTCTTCAGCGCCGGCCTCGTCGCCGCGGGCCTGGCCGCCTTCTACCTGATCATCGACGTCGCCCGCCTTCGCGCCTGGGCCAAGCCGCTCGTCGTCGTCGGCATGAACTCGATCGCGATCTACTACATCTCGCAGCAGTTCAAGCCGTTCGTCCGCGAGAACGTCAAACGCCACTTCGGCAACGCCTACGACAACCTCTCCTGGCTGTTCACCAACTCCAACCTCTACGCCCCCATGTTCGAGGCCGGGATCTTCCTCCTGTTCGCGTGGGCCATCGTCTGGTGGATGTACCGCCAGCGGGCGTTCATCCGGATCTAAGTGCGAACGACGCGCTCGCACCGCCGTCGCGTCGATTATTGCGCCTTCATTGTATGCGCCCCCGGAGCGGCTGAGTCCCCTGCTCCACGCCCTTTACGGCAACGGGTTCCGCCCCAAAGCCCCGGGTGACTGCCCGGATTCTTCCCGAAAATCACCGGACTGCCTCAAAGCGAGTCATGCCCCGCCCTGTCACAATAGGGCAATTTGCTGGTATTCGATCGGGGGAAGAGCTACGCTGGTCCGTCTGGCGTGCGCCGCCGATGAACGTGCCGGCGCGCGCCCGGGCGGGGGCAGGCGACCCTAATCGGAAAGGCAATGCGGATGCGACGATCGAGCAGCAGCGCGCGAGCGGTGACCGGCCGCGACGCGTCGGGGTGGGCGGTCCTGGCGTGCGCACTCGCCCTGGCCTGGGTCGCGCCCGACGCGCGGGCCCAGTCCGAGCGGCAGCGGTTCGAGCGGACGCTCGAGCAGATGCGCACCGAGACGCTCGACCGCATCGCCCCCGGCTCGACCGCCGACCAGCGCGTGATCTTCGACTACGGGGCGTACGCGATCTTCGACTACCTGTCGGTCGACGACAACCGCAACGAGAACCACGTCCTCCGCCAGTACAGCCTGGTCCCGTACGTCCGCCTCAACCTGGACAACGTGCACGAGGTGCTGGTGCGCGGGCGGCTGACGTACCGCGACTTCAACGACGGGGACAGCTTCGACAACCGCGGGGACGAGCTGGTCGACCCGGACGTCGACCGCGCGTACTACAAGTTCGATTTGGCGCGGTCGGCGGCGGCGTACAACGGGACCACGCTGCCGTACAACTTCACGCTGCTGGCCGGGCGCGACTTCGCGTACTGGGGCAACGGGCTCGTGCTCGGGACGACGCTCGACGGGGTCGCGGTCGGGGTGTCGGTCGGGGCGCTCAGCCTGGGCGTGGTCGCCGGCATCACGCCCGTCCGCACGGTCGACTTCGACGCGTCGCGGCCGGCGTTCGACTACAACACCCGCCGCGGGTTCTACGGCGCGATCGCCACGCTGACGGCCGGCACGCACCGCCCGTTCGTCTACGGCCTGGCCCAGCGCGACTACAACACCCAGGACCGCCTCGACTTGGGGAACGTGGTCACCGAGTACCACTACGACAGCTGGTACCTCGGCTTCGGCAGCACCGGGAGCTTCACGGACCGGCTGACGTACGGCGTCGAGGCCGTGTACGAGGGCGGGCGCGGCAACTCGAACAGCTTCGTCATCGACCCGCCGTTCCTCACGCCCGTCGACCAGACGCGCGACTCGATCGGGTCGTGGGCCGCCGACTTCCGCCTCGACTACCTGTTCACCGACGTACGCAAATCCCGCGTCGGCGTCGAGTTCCTCGTCGCCAGCGGCGACTCGGACCGCCTGCACACGTCCAACACGTTCGGCGGCAACCTGTCCGGCACCACCGACCGCTCGTTCAACGGGTTCGGGCTGGTCAACACCGGCCTGGCGTTCGCGCCGGACATCTCCAACGTCATGATGTTCCGCGTCGGCGCGTCGACGTTCCCGCTGCCCGAGTACAGCTCGACCCGGCTCCTGCAGGTAGGCGCCGATTTGTTCGTCTTCGGCAAGACCGACCGCGACGGCGCGTTCTCCGAGACCACCAGCGACTCCCGCTACCTCGGGTGGGAGCCGGATGTGTACCTGAACTGGCAGGTGACCAGCGACATGTCGCTCGCCCTGCGGTACGGCGTGTTCTTCCCGTCGTCGGACACGTTCCCCGACGACACGGCGCGCCAGTTCTTCTCGCTCACGCTGACGTTCAGCTTGTGAACGTCCGCCCGAACACCGATCGATCCCCCGGACCGGAGTCGCCATGCGAAACATTCCCCGCCTGATCGTGACCGCGATGTCCGCCGTGCTGGCGCTGTCGGCGTCCGCCGAGACCGTGCAGCTCAAGGCGACGATCACGCAGATCGTCGGGAGCGTGCAGGTGCGTACCGCCTCGGACCAGCCGTGGGTCAAGGCGGCCGTCGGCATGAGCCTGGACGAGAACGCCGAGTTCCGCACGGGGCTGCGGAGCGCCGTGCAGTTCGTGATCCCGCCCGAGCACACGATCGCCGTCGACCGCCTGGGCGTGGTCAAGCTGATGACCGCGGTCAACGAGAACGGGAAGATCAAGACCGAGATCGGCATGAAGTACGGGCGGACCCGGTACGACCTCGAGGCCGCCGGCGACACCGAGCACGAGGCGTCGATCAAGTCGCCCAGCAGCACGCTGGCGATCCGCGGGACGCGCGTCAGTCTGACCGACATGCGGCCGTTCCCGCCCGAGGCGGTGAGCCTGACCGGGCGGGCCGACTTCAAGGACGCGCGCAAGACGGTTTCCGTCGGCGGGAAGAACGCGGGCAAGTCGCGGGTGACCGGGAACCAGGCGAGCCC
>DATHXE010000279.1:0-4769 GCA_035459845.1 Tepidisphaeraceae bacterium
GCCGCCAGAACGAATTCCGTACTGCAATTTCATTCTCCTCGCTCCGATTCCGCCTACCTCACTTGGGCCGCGCAACGTGTCGCGACCGACCTCGTCCATTCAGCTACCCCAACGCAACAAGCGCATCTGAAGAGCTCGCATCCGGCGTGTCGATGAATGCGTGCACAGCGGTTACTCCTTACCGACTGCCGAAGTTCGTGTTTGGGTTGAGATCTTGCGCCGCCAGCCTTCGATTTTTTGTCGGTAACATGAAGCTGCTCGTGGTCGGAGGACATAGCCGGGAACACCCCGTGGGGCCGCGGCGGGTGGCTGGACGGGCGGCCGCGGTGGTTGGACGGGTGTCGGGAGAGGGGGTGAGCGGCCGACAGCCACGAGTTTCCGCGCGAGCGTGCTCGGGGCGATTCTGTTCGGGACGCATGGGCGCGAGTAATTGTCGTCGGGGGCGCCATTCGCCCTGTCGTGACGAATCAGTTTCTTTTCGGTCGCCCAGTTCATCGCGTTCGACTGTGAAAAATTCCCACGGGGGCAGGGAGGAAGCGCTTGGCAAACTTCAAAGGAAAGCTGGTCAGCACGGGTGCCGCGGTCGACTGGACCCTCTACAGGGTCTTCCTAGCTCACCAACGCCTCGACCCGGACCCTTCGGGGGACGCGGCCGCTACCCCGGTCACCGTCGATTTAGAATCGGTCGCGACGACGAAGTCGGACGGCCTCTTCGAATTCGCCCTGCCGGAACTCGCCAGGCTCGGACCCAAGGGCCGGTTGCGAGTGACCGCGCCTTCCGGCGAGGTCGTCGCGGAGGCCCAGAACGCGGACATGCAGGTCTTCGCCCGCCGCGGCATGTCCGAACTCGTCGACGTGCGCGTCGCCCCGCCCGCTCGTCCGCGAACCCCGACTTCCCCCGCGACACGTTCGCCGGCGAACGGTTCCTGCTCACGGGGCGCGTGTTCAGCATCGACGGGAACGGTGTCCCGAACAAACAATTGTTGATCTTCGGCTCGCCGGCCGCCGCACCGGGCACCGGGGGCGTCGGAACTGGCGCCGGCGGGGCGACGATGCTTGGCAGCCGGCCGCTGGTCGTCGCCGCGCGCACGGACGCCAACGGCTACTTCTCGACCGATTATCCGCGCGACACCGACGCCGCGGGTAACCCGGGCGCGCCGCGCCGGTTCGATTCGGCCGTCGCACTCGTGCCCGGCGCCAAGTCGCTGGACGGGGCGGACCAGATTCCGGTACCGCTGGGGACGTTCCGCGGGGTCGACGGGGCGATGCCAGTGCCGACGCTCCAGGTCGTAAAACTGTCGGCCGAGTTCGGCGACCCGGCCGCGGAACCGGACTGCGCGCGCGCCGCCCCCGTACCCCGCACCCCCGAGAATGCCGACCTGGTCAACGCCCCCGGAACGTATTCCGACGACTTGGTCAGCGGTTGCGTCTCGTTGACCAAGCCGAACCGCGCGATCGAGGAGTTCAGTTTTTACACCGCGGTCCGGACGACCGACCCCGAGTTGTTCGGGCCCGACGACGACGACGCCGAAGAGGCCGTTCCCGAGACAGCCGTCGCGAAGGTCGCGGCGGGCGTTGACGCCGCCGCCTCCGCCGGCGGGGACCGGGAGTCATTTACGGCACGCAACGCGCTGTCGGCAGCGCGGGTCAAAGGTCTTTCGATCTCCGGCCGGGTGCTGGCCAAAGGCATCGGACTGGAACCGAGCAAGTTCAGCGATCTCGTACTCCGCGAGGGCCTGACCCGGAAGGTTCGGGGAATCCTCGGGGCCCACCTGCGGCTCAACCTGTTCCGGGCGAGATCCCCGGTGAGCAAGGACAACCCGATCGAGTGGGACGGCGACAGGCCGCGGTGATACCAGGCGGCCAGTATCGCCCACGGCCACCTGCTGGAGTTCCGCCAGGTGTGGCGGGCGGACGGGTACTCCCTGGGCGACCTGCTTTACAGCCTGCCCCTGGGACCCGGGCAGAAGAAGCAGATCGCCGTCGTTGACTGGGAGCGCCGCGAGTCTGCCCGCCGGGACGAGCTCACCGGGTTCGACGAGAGCCTGTCCAATCTGATGGTCCACGACCGCGACATCTCCGAGATCGTGAACGTGTCGCTCCGGGAGAATAACAAGGGGAGTTCGTCGGCGTTCACCGGCGGGTACGGCCAGGGTTCCGGGGCCGCGGGCAGCGGCAGCTATGGCGGCATGAGCCTCGGCGCCGTCGTCGGGCAGGCGTTCGGCATGGGATTCGGGACGAGCGAGGCGAGCATGAGCGCGGCCCGCACGCTCGCGGCCGACTCGCTCCAGAAGGTCCGGGACACCACGTTCCAGGCCGCCAGCGCCGTCCGCTCGCTGCGCTCGACCGTCATCCACACGGTGTCGCAGGGGGAACAGGTCACGGTCACGACCGAGGTCATCGCCAACCACAACCACTGCCACGCGATGACCATCCAGTACTTCGAGGTGCTCCGCCACTTCAAGGTCACGCAGGAGTTGGGGATGGTGCAGGAGTGCCTGTTCGTCCCGCTCCGCATGACCGACTTCGACGAGTCGCGCGCCCTCCGGTGGCAGGATACCCTCCGTGCGCGCCTGCGCGACCTCCGGCTGGCGAGGGCGTTCGACGCCCTGCGCCGCAAGGCCGTCGACTGGAAGGGTGCCAACTTCCCCGACGGCGCCTTCGCCGACGAGCCGGTCCGCTACGTCGAGGGGTGGTTTTTCGTCCGCATCCACGTGCCCAAGCACGACCCGGGGTTCTTCGAAAGCCTCTGGAATAGTTTCACCAGCTGGATCGCCGGCAGCACCACCAACCCGGTCTCCAACGCCCGCCTCCAGATCCTCATCAACGGCGCGCCCCGCAACGTCGCGTTCACGCTCATCAGCGACTTCAGGGCGGACACGCCACTCTACGTGCGGTTCCGGTCGACCGATGACCTCGGGATTCGACGCCGGGACATCGAGCACGTGACGTTCGCGTGGGATAAGAACCCCGAGGGTTTCCCCGACGGCTCCCAGAACATCATCGTCAACGGGACGATGCGGTATTACACGGACCACAAGACGGGCGTCCTGTTCGCAGACTCCAACATAAGCGCCGGCGCCAGCCAGGACCTGCAGGCGACACTCTGGTGCCCGCCGACCACCGAGGACCTGCGGAACCCGAAGGACGATGACCGACAACTGGTCGAAAGCCTCGTCCGGCACCTCAACGAGCACGTCGAGCATTACCACAAGGCCATCTGGTGAAACATGGACCCGGACCGAAGGTTCATGTTGCTCGACGGGTTGAGGCGCCCAACGCCAACGGGCGGAGCGTGGCGTCCGTCGTGGAAAACCGGCTGATCGGGTTCGTCGGCAACTCGATGATCCTTCCGGTTGCACCGGGCTTCCAGCTCGACCCCATGATCCGGCAGCTCAAGGTCGATAAGTACGCGCCGATGGACCTGTTCGAGTTCCTCGACAAGCTCTACCGCCCGCCGCTGCAGCGGCCGAGCCGGATCAGCGTGCCGACGCGCGGGGTGTTTGCGGAGGCCGTGCTCGGCTCGTGCAACAGCTGCGAGCACAAGGACGAGACCCGGTTCTGGCGGTGGAAGGAGTCGCCCATCGACGAGCCCCCGGCCATCGAACCCTCGAACACGAACACCCGCACGGACGAGGCCCCGAACGTCGCGCCGACCCCCTTCCCCAGCCCGGTCGTCAGCATCCAGAACATGCCGGCCGTCCCTGACCCGGCGGGCCTCGGCGAGGCCCTCAAGGTCATCGCGAACCCCAACGTGTTCCGTGACCTCACCGGCCTGGATCGCAATCAACAGAACGCGCTCGACGCCTACAAGACGGCGATGGATACGGCTAAGTCGTTCGGGCAGGAGGCGTCAAAGCTCGCGCAACAGGCGAGCATGAAGCAAGGCGGCATCGACAAGTCGCTCCAAAGCATCCAGCAGGCCAAGGACGCCGGCCTCATCGACGACGGGCAGGCCCGGGACCTGTCGGTCAGCGCCCTCAAGAGCTTGGTCGGCGAGGGCAAGAAGGACGGCGACTCGCTCACCAAGGAGCAGCCCGTCAGCGACGTGCTCAAGAAGGCGTCCGAGGACGGCAAGGACATCAGCGTCAAGCGCGGGTCCGAGTCGGTCGAGGTCAAGACTGGGGAGGCGCAAGGCGGCGCGCCGCAGCCCCGCCCGCAATCGGGGAGACCCGGCTCGGGTTCGCGTCGGCGCGTCCTGCGCGTGTTCATTACATATCCGGGGACCGGAACCGTCATTCCGGGGGTGTACGACGTCGGCGTGCGCGAATCCCAGTCCGGCCGACAGGCGGGCGGGCGGGTGGAGTACCGCGAAGGTGACTTCGTTCCGGAATTGCCTGTCGACCTACCGCCGGGTTCCTGGGCGGTGCACGCCCGGCTGCTTCCGATCCCGTCCGCCGAACAATTGGCCACCAGCGTGAACGTGCCCGGCGTGGGGCTGATCTCGGTCGAACCCGCGCTCCCCGGGCCGGTAAGCGAAGAGACGTACCTGCCCAAGACCTACCACGGCACGCTCACGGTCAAGAGCGACTCGCCGCCGACAATCGACCTGAAGCTCGAGGCCGAAGTCTCGCAGGCGAGCGTCACGCGCGACTTCGAGATCAGCGCCCAGGCCACGGAGTCGACCGAGGTGGCCCGGGAGGTCAAGGGCGCGATCGGGCTCCAGCTCAAGTCGCAGATCGCCGAACTCTCGGGAAGCGGTGAGGTCGCGAACCGGTCCAGCGCGCAAGTGAGCGGGACCGCCGCCGCGGGTCAGAAGGTGAGCATCA